>JANMEI010000409.1:0-2237 GCA_031376865.1 Acidimicrobiia bacterium
GGTCTCGCGAGCAACTGGAAGGTTACATGCGCGAGGTGCCGTGTCACGATTGTGGCGGATCTCGCCTCAACCAGGCATCGTTGGCCGTTACCATCGACAGCAAAAACATTTTCGAAGTTGGCAATTTGTCCATTGCTGACGCTGCTGACTTTCTGCTGGGGATGAAGCTGTCCAATCGCGACATGATGATCGCCGAACGCGTCGTCAAAGAAGTCAACGCTCGAATGCGCTTTTTGTTGGACGTCGGGCTCGACTATCTGCAACTCAATCGGTCAGCAGCAACCTTGGCCGGTGGCGAGGCGCAGCGGATTCGGCTGGCGTCGCAGATCGGTAGCGGTTTGGTGGGCGTTTTGTACGTGCTTGATGAGCCCTCCATTGGTTTGCACCAACGTGATAACCACCGCCTCATCGAAACGATGATCCGCCTTCGAGATCTTGGCAACACCGTCATTGTGGTCGAACACGACGAAGACACCATCCGGATTGCCGACCACATTGTCGACATCGGACCGGGCGCAGGCGAACACGGGGGAGAGGTGCTGGTATCTGGCAGTTTCCAAGATCTCATCACGGCCGAGCGTTCCATCACCGGCCAGTACATGAGCGGAAAACGCAGTATCCCAATACCGATGGTTCGTCGAGCGGGAAAGAATACGTGCTTACGAGTCATCGGAGCTCGAGAAAACAACCTTCGCAAAGTCACGGTTGATTTTCCTCTGGGAAAATTCGTGGCCATTACCGGCGTGTCGGGCTCAGGTAAGTCAACGCTGGTGAACGACATTCTGTTGGCGGCGTTGATGCAGAAGATCTACCGCGCGAAGCGGGTCCCGGGCCTGCATAAAACCATTGAAGGTTTGGAACACCTCGACAAGGTCATCGCCATCGATCAATCGCCCATCGGGCGCACCCCTCGCTCCAACGCAGCTACCTACACGGGCGTCTTCGACAAGATCCGAGCCCTGTTTGCGTCAACCAACGAAGCGAAAGTGCGCGGATATCAGCAGGGTCGATTCTCGTTCAACGTCAAGGGCGGCCGTTGCGAGTCATGCAGCGGCGATGGCACCATCAAAATTGAAATGAACTTTCTTCCCGACGTGTACGTTCCTTGCGAAGTGTGCAAAGGCGCTCGCTACAACCGCGACACACTCGATGTCACGTTCAAAGGCAAGAACATTGCCGAAGTCCTCGATCTGCCGTGCGATGAAGCGGCCACCTTTTTCGAAAACCAGCCTGCGATTTCCCGACAAATGCAAACGCTGGTCGATGTGGGGTTGGGGTACATCCGTCTGGGGCAACCAGCTACCACGTTGTCCGGTGGCGAGGCCCAACGCATCAAGCTGGCTTCAGAGCTATCGAAGCGTTCTACCGGTCGCACCGTGTACGTGCTAGACGAACCGACCACCGGCCTCCATTTCGAAGATATCCGCCGGTTGTTGATCGTGCTGTCACGGCTGGTTGATCAGGGCAACTCCGTCATCGTCATCGAGCACAATCTCGACGTAGTCAAGACTGCCGACTGGGTCATCGACCTCGGCCCCGAAGGAGGATCAGGGGGCGGCATGATCATCTGCGAAGGCACACCGGAAGACGTTGCTGCACACCCCACCAGCTACACCGGAAAATTCTTGAAACCACTGCTAGAAGGACATGCGCCGGGCGAAAAGTCACCGGCGCACCTGGCAGCTCCCAAGCGTTCCAAAGCAGTTTCGGTAAAACCGATCAAAGCCGCCGCCAAGAAAAAGTCCGCTACGTCTCGTTAGCGACTACCCACACCGTCGTGATCCCGTTTGCGTCCGGATCAGACAGCAACACTCTGCGAGCAATCGGTGACACCGCCGGGTCGCTCGATGATCCACGCCCCTGAGGTGGATGGCCACCCCACACACCGGCGCCGATGTCCTGCAACACATACCCGGGTGCTGGCGGCGAGCCGGTGACTGACGTTGCGAACGCCACGGCCTCTGATTCGGTGGCAGTGAATTTCAACTGCACGAAACCATCGATTCCACGGTCGTCTCGCTCGACTTGCAGCACGGTTGCGCTGGGGGGAAGGGCAGGGCCGATGATCCCTTGATCGAAGGGTGTCAGACCCCCAGAAGTTCCCGCTGATGTTGTCACCGAGACGACACTCAGCGTGCCGCCCGGCTCGTTCCCCATGAAGAAAAAGGCGAACAGTGCGGTGAGCACCACACCGGTCAAGACGAGTGAGAGCAACACGGCGATCAGCCCGATCAGGA
>JANMEI010000426.1:0-7585 GCA_031376865.1 Acidimicrobiia bacterium
CCATGAGAACAAACACCCAATCGCCGCTGTCGCCCTTACTCATTAGCCTGTCACCAGTGTTCACCATTGTTTCTTGGCTGAGCTCGGCGAGAAGCGACAACACCCCGCCAGGTGTTCCTGCGAACAAATCGACCTGTCGCAGAACAGCAACCCGTTGAATGAGTCGACGTCGATACGCCGGGTCACTCACAAGGGTTCCAGCGTGATGGTTCATGACGTGTATGAAACCAGAATCAACGCCAACCGAGTGTCGTGTACACGACACACTCGCAAGTTGGTAGAACGCTCAATCAGTAGGGTCCGAGGCGTTACGACCATGCCTTGATCAGCTTGTCACCGCTTTTTGGATCGGTAACCACGGTTGATTCAACACCGAGGCAGTTGACTGCAACCGCCAGCTTTTTGTCGGGTACCATCTCAAACAACGTGACGTAGTTTTCCCAACCGCCAGAGTGACCGACCACTCGGCCGATACCTTCAACGTTACGTTCGATGATGCCTAGCCCATAGGCACCGCCTCCATCAGTGCCGGGGCCGATAGGAAGTTTGGATGCAGACGCAAAGCGCAGTTCGTTGATTGAGTCGCTTCCGACTGTTGGCGACCAGTACTGTTTGGACCACTTAATAAGTTCGCTTGGCGTAGTGCGTACACCGCCATCACCGAGTTGGGTCCATCCGCCCACCACCACATCCCAGTTCTTGTTGTCGGGATTAAGCCCGAACGAAGGAACCTCTGCCGGTATCGCAACTGCGTAGTTCATCACGGCCTTCATGGCCGAAGGCTTAAACAGTTCACGCTGAGCAAACTTGTCTAACGGCTCACCGCTGACCTGTTCAACGATTTGCCCCATCAAGAAGTAGTTGGAGTTTGAGTACTCCCACGATGTTCCGGGTGCGAACTTGAGATCGGTCACCTTGACCAAAGCAGCGAGCGCATCGTTCGCATCGCTTGCATCAGTAATACTGACCCCTTTGGTCATCAATAGCTCGATGTAGTCGGGGATGCCACTGACATGATGGGCCATTTGACTGACCGTGACCTTCGCTGCCCACGGGCCAAAGCTGGGGAAGTACTTCGACACCGGGTCATTCCACGCCAGCTTTCCGTCGGTCACCAAGAGCTGCAGTGCAGTTGCGGTGAACTGCTTGGACGTCGAGCCAATGTCGACAACATCATCGGGTGTCATGGGCACCGTCGGGTTAAACCCCGCAGCGCCGTATGCCTCGGCGAACACCACGACGCCATCGCGACCGACGGCCACCGAGCAACCGGGGGAGTCTGCCCCAATTGATGCGAACAGCGCCCGCGTCGCATTGATGGATGTGGTGCTATCGGACACCGAGGTCGAAGCGGCAGCTGACGTGGTCGACTCGGAAGGTGCGGAAGACGCAGCCGTGTCGCTTTCTGAACTGCATGCAACGAGGAGGCTGGTTGTGACAACGATCGAGGCGGTCGTGATGACGGAGCGGTTTCGTTTCATCGCTCAACGGTAAGGATTTCGCGCCGTCGCCGTATCGCCCAAGGGGTGGAGGTTGCCTCAGCCAAACGAATGAGATCAGTAACACTTGCTCTGCCGGTAGCCTCGCGTCAATGTCAGCCGTCAACCCGGAATTTGCACCGGACCTCACACCGGACTTCACACCGGACCTCATCGAGTTGCCAGATGAATTGGTTGACGTACGAGGTGCGGGCTGCGCGTCGGTACTGATGCGATTGGCAGGGCTGGCCAAAGCCGACCCGACACCACGGAACCTGGCGGTATTGACCGATGATCAGGGCGCACCCGAGGAGCTACCTGCGTGGTGCCGGATGACCGGACATCGCTTCCTTGGACCCATCGCCGGGTCTCCTGACCGCTTTCGCATCGCCCTTCATCCATCATCCAAGGAGTAACCATGACCAATCGATTCTGCGTCAACCTCAGCACCGGGGCCGAAAACCCCGATAAGGCCACCGTGGCGTTTGTGGTGGCCAATGCGGCCCTCGCCAGCGGGAAAGAAGTGATGGTGTTTCTGACCGTCGAATCGGTCCACTTCGGATTTGCCGAAGGAGCAGCTGGTATTCACGTCGATGGGTTTGCGCCGCTGGGCGAACTGATTGCGTCCCTCGGGACCGGCGGCGGGAAGATTTTGGTCTGTACACCGTGTGCGAAGGTCCGTGGCCTGGCAGAACGGCCACTTGTAGACGGCGCCGTGCTTGGCGGCGGCGCTGGCTTGGTCGAGTTCATGACCAGCGGCGAAACCACCGCAGCATCGGTGAGTTACTAGATCAGCGGGGATCCCCCAACGGCATCTGGGGGATTCGGCGACTGCCCGGGAGTCGCGTGGTCGTAGAAGCTGAATGCATGAAGACCACCGAGTTCAGCCGCACCGCCAACTTGCACCTCGCCCCCCAATGGAACGCCCCCAGCATCACCCTGGTCGGCTTGGCAGCAACGGCGTTTCTTGGGCGCATCGCCTCGTTCGTGGTCGATGGTCCTGCGTCGATGACGGAACTTGTCCTGCTGCTCGTTGCAGCTGTCGGAGCATTTGCCTGCTCACGGTTCATTCCGAAGACGTCGTCGGTGACGAACATCGAAGGCAAGCTGATTCGGATCGCTACTCGAGTTGCCACCATGCAAACCATTGTGGGTACCGTCGCAATCGTGCTGGCCCTTCGCTAAACGTTTCGGATGACAGTTCTATCGGTCTCGGAAACCTTTACCCGCAAGAATCTTGGGCGAGCACGCTTCGATGCGCGTGATGCGGGTCTTTGCTTGTTTAGCGTCAGAGATATGCAGGTTGTATTCGCGCTGACGACCGGGCGTCAGCGAGTCGAACGCTATCTTGAATGCGCGATCTGAAGCAAGCCGCTGCTGGAGTTCCTCGACCAACTCAAGCGCCGGTGCCGGACCAACGGAGATTCCGGCCAGCTCAACATCGACGGCTTCCTTGGTGAGCGTGGTAACGGTTTTCGCTAATCGGTTGACGTCCTCGACTGACGTGAACTCGATCCGTTTCGCTGATCGGGAGTTGGGACCTTGGTCAACCAACACTCCTTTGGGGTCCTTCAACAGTGCGCCTTTGAAGAACATCAACGAGAGAAAGCCCTTCATTTCTTGGAAGATGGCGATATTGGCGCCCTCATGGCTAAAACACGGCTTGCCCCATTTGATGTCTTCGTCAAGTCCGCACCGGAGCAGCAGCGGACGCAGTGCCGCCATTTCGTCGGGCCACATTGTGGACCGTTGGATGTACCGATCGACACGTTCGCTCACGCATCCAAACCTAGCCTCCAGTCCAGCGCCTTTGCTTGCGCCTAGGCCCTCAACGAACAGGACCTTTGGCACTGGCATCGCTATGACCCCGAGCGCACACTTGGCCAACATCTGCACACGTAGGAGTCCCCATGGCCTCAATATCCGTATCACCACCTGCCGCTCGACTTCAGCTAAAGCCTTTCCCAAACATGGTCGGCTTAGCTTTAGCTGGGTTTGCGTTTATGTTGGCCAGCTGTAATTCGACGGGGACAGCCGCATCAACTGCTCAAGCGAAGCAATCGACCTTTGCGTTGAATGAGTTCACTATCAAACTTGGCCAGTCGACCCTTCCAAGTGGCAAGGTCAACCTCACAGCGACGAACGTTGGCGGGGAAGAACACGAACTTGTACTGGTGAAGGCGTCAGCGGTTGCTGACCTGCCTGTCAAAATCGACGGCTCAGTTGATGAGGACCAAATTCCCAAGTCGGCGATGATGGGCGAGATAGAGGAGGTGCTGGCTGGCCAAACCAAGTCGGCTGACTTCGAATTACCACCAGGAACGTATGTTGCCTTTTGCAATCTCGTTGACGAGATGGGAACCGGTTCGATGATGGAAGGACCGAACTCCAATATGTCAGCAGGAATGGGTGGTCACGTTCATTTCGCCCGGGGCATGTACGAAATGATCACGGTGAAGTAGTCATCGATCTACCCCTCGATCTACCCCTCGGTCATCGGGATGCGAACGCCGCGTTCTGCTGCGACTTCGTTGGCTCGCTCGTAGCCGGCGTCGGCGTGGCGGATGACGCCCATGCCAGGGTCAGTCGTCAGTACACGTTCTAATTTCTGCGCGGCAAGGTCGGTGCCATCAGCGAGCGCGACCATGCCGGCGTGGATCGACCTCCCGATGCCAACGCCACCACCGTGGTGAATGCTGACCCAGGTTGCCCCGCTTGAGGTGTTCACCATTGCATTGAGTAGTGGCCAGTCCGCAATGGCATCGGACCCATCAAGCATGGCTTCGGTCTCGCGATAGGGCGATGCCACCGAACCAGAATCGAGATGGTCGCGACCGATCACGATGGGGGCCTTCAGCTCGCCTTTGCGCACCATCTCGTTGAACCGCAAACCGAGACGATGCCGTTCGCCGTACCCAAGCCAGCAGATACGGGCGGGGAGCCCTTGAAAGGCAACTCGTTCGCTGGCCAGCTTCATCCAACGGGCCAGACCTTCATCGTCGGGAAATTCTTCGAGGACTGCTTTGTCGGTAGCGGCAATGTCGGCCGGATCTCCACTCAACGCCACCCACCGGAACGGACCTTTGCCTTCGCAAAACAGCGGTCGAATGTAGGCCGGAAGAAAACCTGGATAGTCGAAGGCTCGGCCGAATCCACCGAGCTCTGCTTCGGTGCGAAGACTATTGCCGTAGTCGAATACTTCGGAACCCTTGTCTTGAAAACCAACCATCGCACTGCAATGCGCTGCCATTGACTCACGGGCTCGACGGATAAGTTCTTGTGGGTTGGTACGGCTGAGTTCAGCGGTTGCTTCGGGGGTGAGATCTGCAGGCACATAGCTGAGGGGATCGTGTGCACTGGTCTGGTCGGTGACGATGTCAGCAGGGAAGTCTCGCTCTAACAATGCTGGTAGCAACACCGCGGCATTGCCGATGAGACCAACTGAAAGTGCACGTCGTTCGTCGCGTGCCTTGGTGCAACGTGTAATTGCGTCATCGATCGAGTCAGCAACTTCGTCGAGGTATCGATGTTCGACTCGTCGATGAACCCGTGAGACGTCGGTATCGATGCACAGCGCAACGCCGCCGTTCATGGTGACCGCAAGGGGTTGGGCGCCACCCATACCCCCAAGGCCGGCCGTGAGCGTGATGGTGCCAGCAAGTGTCCCGTTGAACTTCCGGCGGGCGATTTCAGCGAAACACTCGTAGGTGCCTTGCAGGATTCCTTGGGTACCGATGTAAATCCACGAGCCTGCTGTCATCTGGCCGTACATCGTGAGACCCATGTCTTCGAGTCGACGGAACTCGTCCCAGGTGCCCCATTGTGGGACGAGGTTGCTATTGGCCAGCAATACTCGCGGCGCCCATTCGTGGGTGCGAAACACGCCAACCGGTTTGCCGGACTGCACGAGCATGGTCTCGTCGGCTTTCAGGGTGGTAAGCGTACGTGCCATTGCGTCGAACGCATCCCACGAGCGTGCAGCACGTCCAGTTCCGCCGTAGACCACCAAGTCATCGGGTCGTTCGGCAACCTCGGGATCAAGGTTGTTGTGCATCATCCGGTAGGCCGCTTCTTGTGGCCAGCCAAGACAGTTGAGCTCCGTTCCGCGAGGGGAACGAACCGGACGGGCGCCAACACTCATGACAGGACCTCCAAGGGGCCAACAGCAGTTTCAACGGCAGACAGAATGTCGCCATTTAGGACCAACGACTCGGCAGCGCGTAGATCGGGTGACAGCCATCGATCAGGACCGGGGCCGCCGACGCGCGTGCGCAGCACATCCAGCGCAGCGCCGGTGCCAGCGCCTGGTTGTAGCGGCGCTCGCAAATCAATCGCAGCGCCAGCACAGACCAGCTCGACCGCTAGAACGCGCGCCAAGTTGGCGACGGCCCTGCGAAGTTTGCCCGCAGCCGCCCACCCGTTAGAGACGTGATCTTCTTGCATGGCGCTGGTGGGTAGCGACTCAATGGAAGCGGGTGCGGCCAACTTTTTCGCTTCGATCGCCATTGCAACCTGGGTGTAATGGGCGATCATTAGGCCGCTGTTGACGCCTGCGTCGGGTGACAGAAACGGTGGCAACCCATGGGATCGAGCCACGTCGAGCATGCGGTCTGTGCGTCGTTCGGAAATAGCGCACAGTTCAGAGACTGCGATCGCCAGAAAGTCACAAACGAATCCCACCGGAGCGCCGTGAAAGTTTCCACATGACTCCACCCGGCCGTCGGGAAGAATCATCGGATTGTCGATTGCTGCATCAAGTTCGCGAATCGCAATTGTGCGGCAGTGCTGCATCGTGTCAAGCGCGGCGCCATGCACTTGCGGTGTACACCGAATCGAATACGCATCTTGCACCCGAGCGTCACCCTCTCGATGGCTGGCCACCATCGGTGAATCGGCAAGGATACGGGTGAGATTACGAGCGCTGACGGCCTGACCGAATTGGGGTCGAAGTTGTTGTAAGTCGTCTGCATACGCACGATCTGTCGCAAGTAGTCCTTCAACGGTCATTGCGGCGGTGATGTCTGCGGTGCGCATCAGCATGGACAAATCGTGGAGAGCGAGCGACAGCATCGCCAAGATGCCATCAGTGCCGTTGATCAGAGCGAGGCCTTCTTTCGCGCGAAGTGTTACCGGAGCGAGGCCGGCGAGCTTCAGGGCCGGGCCGGTAGCGGCCGGTTGTCCGTCTGCGCCGACTACCTCTCCTTCGCCAATGAGTACGAGGGCACAGTGACTGAGTGGGGCTAGATCTCCGCTGGCGCCGAGGGAGCCAAACTCGCGAACGACCGGCGTGAGGTCATGCTCGAGGAGTTTGAGTTGAAGATCAACAATCTCTGGCCGTACCCCGGAGTAGGCCATCGACAGACTTCTTGCTCGTAGAAACAGCATTGCGCGAACAACTTCGGCGTCCATCTGACTGCCCATCCCAGTTGCATGCGAACGTACGAGTGCAACCTGTAGCTCGGCGGTGCGCTCCGCTGGGATGACAGTTCCGGCAAGGGAACCGAAGCCGGTAGTAATGCCGTACACGGGTTTATCGCTGGCGACAAACCCGTCCACCAATGCCGCAGACGCAGACATGGCGCTCCGAGCCGCATCGCTGAGATGCGCTGTGGCTCGATGGCGGGCAACGGTCACGACGTCAGTGATGGAGACCCCTCGCCCGTTGAGTTCGACAGTGAGATTCTCAACAGGAAGGGGTTTCATCAGATGAAACGATATGCCATGCTACAAAATGTGTCAATCACGACGGAACTTCAGCCGGAACTTCAGCCGGAACATCAGCAGGTGCGGTCATCGGCGACGCAGCCCCGGGCCACCGATCGAGGTTTGCGCCTGCTGTCGATTGTTGCTGATCATCCGAGCGGCGTCGCACTTGCCGAAGCAGCCCGGGCCGCAGAGCTATCTCCGAGCACGGCGTTGCGACAGCTGCGGTCATTGGAGAGTGCTGGTTTTGCCATCCATTTGGCTAACGGCCATTGGGCACCCGGCAATGAACTCTTTCGGATCGCCCGGGCGTTGACCGTTATCGACAGCCTGGCGCGTGTTGCTCAGCCGGTGCTGGTTGACTTAGCTGAGCAAACTGGCGAGTCGGCCTATCTCGCTGAGCC
>JANMEI010000434.1:0-4781 GCA_031376865.1 Acidimicrobiia bacterium
GAACCCGAGAACGACGTGTAGACCAAGTCACCCGCGTAGGCATGGCGTTCATGCACCGGTAAACGGTTGCAGTACTCGGCAACCCGACGCAGGTTATCGATGTTAGACATATCCAGTTCCGGATCCACGCCTTGCGCAAACAGGTTCAGTGCAACGTTCACCACATCCAAGTTGCCGGTGCGTTCGCCGTTGCCGAACAGGGTGCCCTCGATGCGATCAGCGCCTGCCATCAGACCCAACTCTGCCGCAGCGACACCAGTGCCACGATCGTTGTGTGGATGTAACGAGATCAGCACGCTGTCACGTCGGTCAACATGACGACCGAAGTACTCGATCATGTCGGCATACAGGTTTGGAGTCGACATCTCGACCGTCGCTGGAAGATTCAAAATCAGCGGACGATCGGGCGATGGATCTACTTCGTTGATTACTGCGTTACAGATCTCAAGCGCGTAGTCGATCTCGGTTCCGGTGAAACTTTCAGGCGAATACTCATAGCGAATGTTTGACCCGCCCGGCATGCCCGATTCGTAGCGATTACACAAACGTGCAGCTTGGGTGGCAATCCCGGTGATGCCATCACGATCCAACCCGAACACTACCTTGCGCTGCAACGTTGACGTCGAGTTGTAAAAGTGCACAATGGCGTTGGGTACACCAGCCAACGACTCGTAGGTGCGCTGAATAAGTTCCTCACGACACTGCACCAACACCTGGATCGTGACATCTTCAGGGATGAGATCGTCATCGATCAGTTGACGAACAAAATCGAAATCAGGTTGGCTGGCCGAGGGAAATCCAACCTCGATTTCCTTGAAGCCCATCTGCACCAACGAGGTGAACATCTTCAACTTGCGGGCAGGGTCCATCGGATCGATCAGTGCCTGGTTGCCGTCACGAAGGTCAACGGAACACCACAGCGGAGCCTTGGTGATTCGAGTGTTGGGCCAGGTCCGGTCAGCAAGTTCGACCCGAGGGTACGGGCGGTACTTCTCGAATGGCATTGGCTTTGGGGTGACGTTTGCGGGTGGCATGTGAGTTGCTTTCCGATGAAAGTGGGTGATTGCGAAACTACTTGCGAGCGGGGGGACTCGGGGGTGTCCCCCGAGGGAGGGGAAATAAAAAACCCCCGGGCCACTGGGGCACGAGGGTACAGACGAACGTCCTATGTGGGCGTTCGTCTACATGAGAAGGAGGAGGGTGGAGCAAGTCATCTTCCATAGCCTGACGGAAACCAGTGCACTTCGTCAAGTAGGAAGGTGGAATGACTGACAATTCAGGCAGCAGCGGTAACAGACTTGTTGTCTCGGCGCCGAAATAGCTTTTTGGCAAACCGCCACAGACGCCACACGATAAGTACACACAGGATCGCCAACACGACCGCGATAATCCCTGCAGCGACCGGGGCTTTCGCCACAAACCACATCATCGCTACCACCAACCCGTCCTCAAAGAGACTGAGCCCGATATTGGAAAACGGTTCCGGTGAGGTGTTGGCTGCCAACCGCGTGGTGGCCTTAGCTCCATGACTGGTCAATGCCAAGCTGCCCGAACCCAGGGCAATCAACAGCTTCTGTGCCGTTGGTTGCTCGCCCGCCATGACCATCGCCAGGGCGGCTGCTCCGATTGGTCGCACGAAGGTGTGCACGGTATCCCAGACGCTGTCCACCACGGGGACCTTGTCGGCGACAAACTCGATCGAGAACAGAAAGCCGGCAATGGCGATCACCCACCACTGCTGCAACCCCGGCGGGGTGTTGATCCAGTCCATCCGACCAGCAATTCCCAGCAACGTGACAACGCCATAGAGGTTGAGGCCACTAGCCCAACCTGACCCAAGAATGCTGCCGAGTTCCATATCGTATGGGTGCTGAACAGTTTGCGCTAAACCGACAGCAGCGTCTTCCAGCTTCCACCGTTGACACGACGAGCTACCGCATCGGGAGTCATGCGAAGGGTTTCTTCGGGAACGAGGTCAGCAATTTCGCGTTGCAATTCGTAGTGGTGACCAACCGCTTCGAACTTTTCCTTACGAAACGCCACCAGATCGGCAGGTGCAGTCTCCAGGTAGCCAAAGGTGGCAAATGCAACCCTCAAATCGTGGATGACCGGGGCACGGCTAAACATTGAAGCTCGCTTCAACGCGACCCCAAGGCAGCCGGCGATGGCATCATGTTCGTCTTCGCCTTCGGTCAGCACCAACTTGCCGTGGAAGCTATTGGCCAGCTTGATGGCAAACCCTTGATCGGGCCCGGGGCGGCCCATGCGGGCACCGGTGGGCGAGCCGTTGGCCAGTTCGGCCGGGCGATCTGATTTCCACTCCTCGGCGGGAGGCAGGGCGCTATCTTCTCGAAAAGCGCCGACGGTGGCAACGGGAACGAACTTCGGAGCACTCACAGTGCGCCCAGTCTGCCAGAGACAGCGCAAAGTAGGTGAACCTTGTTGGACGTGGGGTGACAACGCATTCAAAACCTGCCAGCACCGCCATCGTGGCTTGTGCCAACACTTGGTTGCTTGTGCCAACAGTTTGCGACACAAAAACCCGGCACAAACAACCAAACCCTGGCACAAGCGAGACTTGGGCGGCTACAACGGGCGGATGCCACCGTCGGTGTAGAGAATCTGCGCGTTGATCCAACCACCCTGGTCGGACATCAAAAAGCTGGCCAGGTTTGCGGTATCGGTTGGGGTCGCAATGCGCTTCTGGATGTTTCGATGCAGGATCGCCTTGCGGATGTGGTCGTCCATCCATCCATTGTCAACGGCGCCCGGGTTGATGGCGTTAGCTGTAATGCCTTGATCGGCCAACTCGTTTGCTGCTGCGACGATGATGCGGTCTAGCGCTCCCTTGCTGGCGCCATAGGGCATGTTGTGGACCAGTGCATCGCTCGTGATAGCAACGATCCGGCCCGCCCCCGACTGACTGGCGGGGAACTGGTTTGCGAACGACTTGATCAGCAGCCAAATCGATCGGGCGTTCACGGCAAAGTGCCGATCGAAACTTTCCGTTGAGGTGTTGAGTATCCCTGAGTCAACACTTTCGCAGTGACAGATCATCAGCGCGCTTACTGGCCCACCGCTCTTCAGGTCCTCAAACAACTTCTCGGGAGCATCGGGGTTGGAAAAGTCCACATCGAAATCTGCCAACGGCTGTTCGTCAGCGCCCCACGCCATCTTCTCGTCATACCCTCGCCAACCGGTAGTGACGACATCCCATCCATCTGCGCGCAGACGATCAGCGATCGTCGCGGCAATACCAGCGCGTCGGCCAACACCAGTGACCAACACCCGCTTGCGCGCAAGCTGATTCGCGTCAGACAAGTCGATGCAACCAGGCGTTAGCGTCGGCAGAACGTCCGTACTGGATGTCGACCAGCCTCGATCGCAGTTGCGACGTCATCTCGCCGGTTTCCATCGAACCGACCTCTCCGTCTTCCCACACCAGTCGACCAACGGGAGTGATCACCGCAGCAGTGCCACACGCGAAGACTTCACGAATGGCACCGCTAGCCACGCCGTCTTTCCATTCGTCGATGCTGATGGGACGCTCGACTGGTGTGAGGCCCATCGTTTTGGAGAGCTCGATTATGGACGAGCGGGTAATACCCTCCAAAATGGTGCCGCTCGTAGCCGGGGTGACCAGCGTGCCATCGGCAAAAACAAAGTACAGGTTCATGCCGCCGAGTTCCTCGATGTACTTGTGTTCTTCTGCGTCAAGGAACACCACCTGATCGCACCCACGGTCTGCTGCTTCGTTTTGCGCAGCAAGGCCCGCCGCATAGTTACCACCGCACTTGGCCGCACCGGTTCCGCCGAGCGCAGCGCGAGTGAAGTTGGTTGATTGCCAGATGCTGACGGGCTTCAGTCCGCTGGCAAAGTACGGGCCGACCGGCGAGGCAATCACCATGTATGTCACCTCGTGGGCAGCGCGCACACCAAGGAACGATTCAGACCCGAACATGAAAGGCCGCAGATACAAACTGTTTTCGCCCTGCGGCCCCGGTTCAGGCACCCAGTGCTGATCGATCTGCACCAACGCTTCGAGCGAATGAACAAAATCCTCGACCGGAAGGTGAGGAAGCGCTAGGCGGGTGGCGGATCGGTTGAATCGTTCAGCATTGGCACCCGGCCGAAAGGTCCAGATGGATCCATCGCCATGCCGATACGCCTTCATGCCTTCAAAAATCTCTTGCGCATAATGCAGGACCGCGGCCGCCGGGTCCAACATGATCGGCCCATACGGCACGATCTCGGGAACGGTCCACCCTTCACCGGTGCGCCAGGTGGCTCGGACCATGTGATCGGTGAAGTACTTGCCAAAGCCGGGAGCGGCGTGGATCTCGGCGATCCGCTCGGCTGAGGCTGGGTTCGGGTTGCGGTGGAGCTCAAACTGCATCGGCATCTCTCCATCGTAGAAGCTGGTTGCGCCGAAAACCCCAGATTTCAGAACCCAGTCACGGCTCCGCAGGGGAAAGTTCTACACCGCGGCGGCGACCCAGTCGCCGATAGCTGATGTGGGGCCGGCCGGCATTGCGGAATCGGGGGTGAGGGACGTATCGATGGCGGCACGGATGCGCTGTCCGGCTGCGTTCTCACCCAAGAACTCGAGCATCATGGCGGCACTGATGATGGCGGCACGTGGATCTGCTTTGCCGGTGCCCACGATGTCGGGCGCTGACCCGTGGACCGGCTCAAACATCGATGGACCGGTCCGAGCCGGGTTGAGGTTGGCCGACGCTGCCAAACCAACACCGCCCGAAACCGCCCCAGCGAGATCGGTG
>JANMEI010000439.1:0-4278 GCA_031376865.1 Acidimicrobiia bacterium
TACGCCGAGTTGCACATCGATGCGGCTGGTGTCCGTCACCGATACAACACCACCATCTGTGTAGAACGTGACGGACAGGTAGTTGGTAAGTATCGAAAGGTTCATATTCCGGGCCACGAATCGTATGAACCACATCGCCCCTTCCAACACCTCGAGCGTTACTACTTCGAGTCGGGCCCCGATGGTTTCGGGGTCCACCGGGCGTTTGGTGGCATCGTTGGTATGGCTACCTGCAATGACCGACGCTGGCCGGAAACGTATCGAGTGATGGGACTGCAAGGTGTCGAGTTGATTGGCATTGGCTACAACACGCCTATCTATTACGCACCAGATCCGGGGCAGAACAGCCTGCAAGGGTTCCACAACGACATCTGCATGCAATCAGGCGCCTACCAAAACGGCACGTGGATTGTTGGCGTGGCCAAGGGCGGCACCGAGGAAGGCATCGAGTCGCTCTGTCAGTCCGCCATCTATGCACCGTCGGGTCAGATTGTGGCCCGTGCGCTGACCACCGGCGACGAAGTCATCGTGGCCGAGGCCGATCTCGATATGTGTGCCAAGTTCAAACACACGCTGTTTCAGATGAGCCGCTATCGCGAACCGCAGCACTACAGCATCATCACGTCACAAAAGGGCGTCGTCGAACCACCGCCACTTCCTGAAGGTCACCCCTGGTCGCGGTTATAGGCGTTCGAGTTCAAACAGCGGAATCGCTGAGGTGTTTCGCAGCCATAGCCCCGCACCGACCTGTTGAAAATGCTGGGTGAGAAGTCGATGGTAAAAGCGTCCGGTGCGCCAGTGGACGAACATGTCGGTGGCGTCAGGGTTGATCACGTTGTCACGGTCCCACCGAGTGGGGATTTCGAGGTATAACAACGATCGGGTGGCGGCCGCAAGATTGTCGATCGCGTTGCCGATCTGCTGATCATCGAGATATTGCAGCACCGACAAACACACGGTGAGGTCGTATGCGCGCTTTGGTTTCCAGTTGGCGATGTCAACGTGTAGGTGACCGTAGGTCTTGCATGCGTGCTTGCTGATGTCGGTGCCACGATAGCGAATCGTCGGATGGTGTCGCTGAAGCGCCGTTCTGATTGCACCCATGCCGGCCCCTACGTCCAACACGGATTTCACATCGATGCTCAGCCAGGTGGCGAAACCCACAATCCCGTTTACCAGTCCATCGATGCGTTGTTGATCGTGCACCTGAGCGTCGGTATAAAAGTGCTCGTAATAGCTGGCGTCGAAGGAGGCAGCAGAATTAGTCACCCCGCTATGTTCACATGCGAAACCGGTGTCAGACTACTTCACATGACTTCTCCGATCACCGTGATTGCGGTACACGGCAACGGTGGCGGCGCATTCCGCTTTGATCGGGTTCGAGAGTTCATTCCCGACACCATCGATTTTCGTCCGATCACCCTGCCTGGGTTTGCTGCAGTTCCTCGTGACCCGTCGTTGCGAACCGTGCAGGACTATGCCAATCACCTAGGAACTATCTGCGCTCAACACGATCGACCCATTCTGTTGGGCCACGGCATTGGCGGATCGTTTGCCCTCGACCTGATGCAGCGACAACCCGATCTTGTTCGTGGTCTCATTCTGGAAGCACCGGTGGGCCCGGCACTGGAATCGCGCAAACTGCCCCGACTGATGAACCTGCCGGGCATGAAGCCGTTGGTCCAGCAGTTGATTTCGTTCCCGCTGTTACGACCCGTCTGGACCAAGAAGTTCTTTGCCCCTGGCATTCCGCCCGAGTTCTTGCGTCGCTTCTTTGCCGAGTATCGCCAGTGCTCCGTGTTCGGCGAGATGTTCACCATCATCGAACCCACCTGGTGGAACTCGCTTCATTCGGTAAGCGTGCCTACTATCTTGTGGTGGGGCTCTGAAGAACGACTGCTTGGCACCAACCTGGCTGACGACTTCTTGAACCTTCTTCCAAATGGATCACTGGTCATCGAACAAGGATGGGATCACTTTCCCATGGTCGACCGCCCTCAGGAGTACGCCCAGCGGCTCGGTGTGCTTGCTGAACAGCTGCATCAACCGCAACAGCTGCATCAACACAACCAACCATGACCCTTGTTCGGCTGGGGTCAGGGGTTGTTGCCAGTAAAGGGGTCGGCACCAAAGCAGCGTTGCTCGATCGGCTCGCCTATGCCGGAATCGCCACCCCGGCAGGAGTTGTCCTGTTACATGGTGACGAGGCGCCCAACTGGTCGGCGCTCTCGCTAACCGCCCCTGTCGTTGTTCGGTCCGCCTTTTCCGCCGAAGACGGTCAGGCCTCGGCAAACGCGGGTCGGTTTGCGTCGATTCTGCATGTCAACGCTGATCGCTTTCCATCTGCGGTGGATGAGGTCCGCGCTTCCGTCACACGCGTCAGCGATTCCGACTCGGTCCGCACCGACGTGCTCATCATGCAGCAGGTGGTGGCCCAACACGCAGGAGTGGCGTTCAGCGAACCCGGTTGGCTAGACGATGTAGTCAATGTGGTGGATGGTTTAGCCGATGGATTGGTCGGTGGCGATGTTGCCGGTGAACGGTTTGACCTCAGCCGGTTAGGCAAACGGACTGGCGAACCAACGTGGCATGCACGCTTGAGGTTGGTGTTGCAACAAGTCCGCGATGAACTGGGCGATTCTGGCTGGGACATTGAATGGGCCGATGACGGGACAACCTGTTGGTTGGTTCAATGTCGACCCATTACCGTTCCCCTTCGCCGCAACGAAGTCTTCACCGTGGCCAATCACAAAGAGATATTGCCCGCGCTGCCCTCGACCTACATGACATCGGTAATCGTTGCCTGCCAGGCGCAATTGTTCGCGTGGTATCGAAACTATGACAAACGGCTTCCTACAGATCGACCATTCATTGAAGCAATTGCCGGGAGACCGTTTTTGAACCTCTCGCTGCTGGAAGACATGCTTCGGCTATGGGGATTGCCCAGCCGGTTGGTGGCTGACTCGTTTGGCGGCACGTCGATTCACAACGAGCCACCCAATCTGCAACGCATCGCCAAGTCTGCGCCGGTACTTCTGCGCCAGGGGCTTGCGCAATTCACGGCGATTCTGCGACCACAGACCTTGCGTCGGCCACTCAAACGAATCGTCAGCAACCCGGGAGCAACGCTGAGTGCGCAAGCTCAGTCAGCACAAGATGCATACGTCATGTTGGTGACCGGGATGATTCCGCTGTCATCGTTTCTCAGCGGGCCGGTTTCGATCCTGCGTCGAGCCGGGGTTTTGCAAGAACACGGAGCACGATTGGAGACCATCAGCACACAGATGAGTCGGGCCAGTGCTAGCGCGCTTGCAACAACATTCGGGCACCGCGGCATCTACGAAAGCGACCTCGGTCGGCCACGGTTCGCTGATGTGCCAGCTGACCAACTTCCCGATCACGTCGCCTCCCCGGCAACAACGCATCCCACCCGTTCCGTTCGAGGCATACTGACACTTCCGCTGTGGTTCCTTACCAAACGAGGACTGACAGTGCGCGAATCTCATCGCCACGAATGTATGTGTGCATTCCATTCGGTCCGCCAGGCCATTATGAAACGCAGCACCGAACTGGCAGCTGCAGGCATCCTTCGCTCCCCCGATGATGTTTGGCTTCTGACGCTCGATGAAACCATCAAGTTGGAAAGCGGTTGGAAGCCCTCAGCCCCATTCTGGGTAGATCGAGAAGCACAGCGAGCCGCCGAAGCAGCAGTAGATCCACCCGACACCGTGCACCGATTCGACGATCCATCGACGTGGAATGGATCGCACGAGTCTGCAGATCGGTGGAGCGGCATTCCCTTGACCAACGGGGTGGTTCGCGGCATGGCCTGGGTATTACAAGAGCCATCATCCGATGTTCCCGATCACCTTGTGGATCCAATCGTGGTGGTGGCCAGATCCGTTGATGCGGGATGGGCCATCACTTTCCCGCTTGCCGCCGCAGTTGCCGTAGAGACCGGAGGCGACCTGTCGCACGGATCAATCGTGTTGCGCGAACTCGGCAAGCCAGCGGTCACAAACCTACGAGGCATCACCCGATCTATTCAGACGGGCGAACTCATCGAGCTAGACGCCAAACAGGGCACCGTGAAACGGGTGTTACCAACCTCGTAAATCAATCGGCCACTCGTCAAGCGCCTCGTTGATGGGAGCGTCAATCGAATGTATAAGCACATACGATTCGTGATAGGCAACGGTCGGGTCGCAGTGAGCCGGAATGATTCGAACACGATCACCGACCTCAACGTGGCGAAGCGGGCCGTCAGCGTGCGGCGCG
>JANMEI010000451.1:0-4072 GCA_031376865.1 Acidimicrobiia bacterium
TCGTTGCGCTTTTCCAAGTTCATTGCCGGTTCTGGCATCGGCCTTGCACTACTCACTGCAGGCTGTGGGTCGTCAACTGACTCGACGACTGCCGTTGAAACAACTGCATCGGCGGCCGCGCCGGCTGAAACTACGGTGGCAGCTGCTCCGGTAGAAACGACGGCAGCCGCAGCCGCAGTCGAAGTAGGTGCGCCCGTTGGCGATGCTGCTGTGGCGCTGCTTTCTGGTGGCAGGCAGGGAGCCTGGTTCATTACGCAGCGGGTGACCAACGGCGGCAAACCCGAGCTGCCCGACTGCGCCAAAGACGATGAGCTCATATTCGATAACAAAGGTGGGTTCATCAGCGTCATCGGCGGCACGCAGTGCAACCCGTCGGAAGCGGAAGTACCTGCAGGCAGCTACACGGTGGCCGCAGACAAACCGGTTATCTCGTTCACCACTCCTGGATTCAGCTACGACGGCAAGATCATCACCTTGACGGAGAAGGAGCTGGTGATTGAGTTCGACCTCGGACCTGGGTTTTTGATCCAGGACACCTTCTCGAAGCGGTAGTCAGCACAGTGAGTGGCACGGCGAGTTGAGAACCCTTATAGTTCGCTCGCCGTTGCCACACGTTCGGCACTCCCTCGAGAGAAGGCCGAATACATGTTTCGAGTTCCACGTGCAGGAGCCGTTGCGGCTGGCGCCGCCGTCTCGCTTGTCGTTGCTTTAGTAATTTCCCCGTCAGCCAGCGTGCAGGCGCAAGGCCAAAGCCAAAGCCGAGTTGCAACGACGGTCGCATCGACCGCCAGCAGTTCGGTGGCTGTCTACTGGGTGTCGTTCACCGATACGACATCGCTGAACGCTCTGGTTGCCAACTACGACGTGCTGGAAACACGGCAGGCTAACGAGGTCCAGGTCATCGGCGACGCGACCGTAGTGGCGCAATTGCGGGCAGCGGGATACGGCGTACGGCTCGCCCAAACGCTGACCCCAATGGAAACACCGAATGCATCCAGCCGAGTAGCCGGCGCGGCGGCAGCGGCAGCCCCAACTTTCTTTGGCGGGTATCGAACGAAGGAAGAGCAGTATGCACACCTTGATTCGGTGATTGCTGCCTACCCTTCCTTGGTGGTTGGCTATGACTACGGCGATTCGTGGCGCAAGGTAAACGGCCAGGGTGGAAACGACCTCCGAGTGCTGTGCATCACCAAACTGCAGCCGGGTGATTGTCAACTCAACCCCAACTCGGTAAAGCCTCGTTCGTTGATCATGGCGTCTATCCATGCTCGCGAACTGACCCCGGCCGAGCTGGCCTATCGATATGTTGATTTACTGGTTACCAGCTACGGCGTGAACGCCGACATCACGGCCATATTGGATAGCACCGAAGTGTGGATCATCCCGGTTGCCAACCCTGACGGACGCGAAATCGTTGAACAAGGCGGCAACGCCCCGTATCTACAACGGAAGAATGCCAACAACTCGGTGGGCGCATGTGCGAATCCCCCAACGGTTTCCAATCAAGCCGGCGTCGATTTGAACCGCAACGCCAATTTTCAATGGGGTGGCATTGGCACCAGTGCCGATCCGTGCACGCAAACGTACAAGGGTGTCTCTGCAGCTTCCGAGCCAGAGCAACAGGCACTGCAAACGCTGTGGGCATCGTTGTGGCCTGATCAGCATTCGACACCAATGGCTGCTGTCCCCACCTCGGCAACCGGAACGTTTGTATCGGTACATAGCTCTTCCAACTTTGTGCTGCTGCCTCCGGGTGCGGGCGGCACGTCAGCTAACGATGCACAGCTGCGGGCGTTGGCATTCCGGTTCAGTTCGTTCAACGGCTATGTGACAGGAACCGGTCCTGAGATTCTCTACGGCACCACCGGTACGTCTGATGACTACGTGTATCACGAGCTTGGCCCCGCATCGTTTACGTTTGAAGTCGGACCAACGTCAGGCGCGTGCTCAGGTTTCACGCCGGCGTACTCATGTGTCGATTCCACGTTCTGGCCATTGAACCGTGATGCGTTCCTGTATGCGGCGAAGTCAGCACGAGCTCCGTACGTGTCGCCACGAGGCCCAAGTGCAGTGGCCCCAGCAGCGGCAACTGTTGCCCAAGGTGCTCCGGCTGCATTGACTGCCACCCTGAATGACGGGTTGTATGGCAGCGCCGCAGGAAGTGTCGGTCGCCCCGCGGTGCAGAACATACAAAGCGCGCAGTACTTCATTGACGTTGCTCCATGGGCCGGCGGCACTGCTGTTGCTATGACCCCGTCGGATGGATCGTTCAACTCATCTACTGAAGCCGTCACAGCAGCAATTCCAACGGCATCACTGAGCGTTGGCCGTCACATGGTTTATGTCCGAGGCGTGAACGCAGCGGGCTTTACCGGGCCGGTGACCGCAGCATTCCTCGATGTCACTGCTCCAACCGGACCAACCTCAACCTCAACCACCACGTCAACTACGTCCACCACCTCCACGACTACAACGGTGCCGACGTCGACCAGCACTACAACGTCGACCACGACTACCTCAACCACCTCAACGTTGCCAGCGTCAACCACCTTGTTATCAGACAACTTCGCTGGTGGATCGGGAAACTGGACTCCGGTCAACGGTTCCTGGTCGCTGGTCACCGATGGTTCTGCGCGATACCAAGGGTCCGCCGGTCGAAACTCGACTTCACTGAGCGTTGCCGGATCAACTACCTGGACCAACTACGGACTGTCCGTCGTGGCTAAGGTAAGCGCGCAGAGCAGATCCAATGCTGGCCCAAGCGTTGCATTGCGCTACACCAACGCCAATAACTATTACAGCTTTGCTTGGAACCGAACGTCGAGCCGATGGCAAATCATCCGGGTACAAAACGGGCAAAGCGTTGTGTTGGTAAATGGGCCGGTCACGAGCCTGCCGGTAAATGCTGACTTCACGATTCTCGCTGTCGCAAACGGAACCAACCTGACATTGTCCATCAACGGGGTTTCGGTGGCGGCTGCATCGGACACGGCCTTCTCTTCGGGCCGAATTGGCGTCGGAACAAATGCTGCCACCGTCAGATTTGATGACGTGACGGTTACCAGCCGCTAGTTCAGTCCAGCCAGAACGCCTCCCCAAGGACCCCCAGGGGATCTTGGGGGACTCGGTGGGTGTCGCGAATGCGGCCGCTCCCGCAGAGTGGTCTCATGCTTCGCTCTGCTCTTCAGTGGTACTCACAACACGCCGTTACCGTCTTTGGCGTTGCCTCGGTGACAGCGTTCGCTGGGGAGCTGATCTATCGGAAGCGTCGACGCTCACTCGACCTGTCCGAGTCGACCACGTCGATTGCCTCGGCAGCAATGTTCTTGCTGGCGAAGAACCTGTTGTCGAAGCTGGTGCTGGTCAGCCTGTCGTTGCATATCTACAACAACTACCGTCTGTTCACATTGGATCTTTCAAACCTCTGGGTGTGGGCAGGCGTGTTCTTATTCCGTGACTTCATCTATTACTGGGTGCATCGCACGGAGCACGTGGTGAAGTTGTTGTGGGCATCACACATGGTGCATCACTCGCCAGAGACAATCGGGTTCGCTACTGCGATTCGAGTGCCGTGGATGGAAGCTATCTACAAGCCGTGGATTGGTTTGTGGGTGCCGTTGTTGGGTTTCAATCCGGTTGCGTTCATTGTGTTGGACGTGTTGGCGGCAACGATTGGCCAGCTGCAACACACCACTGCATGTCGTAAGCGCACGGTGCTTGATTCGGTGTTCGTGACTCCCGCAGCACACCGTGTTCATCATGCGTCGAACCGTGAGTACTTGGATAAGAACTTCGGTGCCGTGTTCATCATTTGGGATCGACTGTTTGGAACGTACGCTCCCGAAGTGACCAAGGTTGTGTACGGCCTCGTGGGTGGCAAGTCCATCGACAGCGCCACCGAAGCCCTTGTTGGCGGCTACCCCGACCTCATCGCCGCCGCCCGAACTAAACCCTCCAAGCGAGCAGCACTCAAGTTTGTCCTCAGCGCCCCATAACTGGTTCCTCACAATTTGGCGGGGTGGCTGAGATGATGGGTGGATGGTCAAGGGTGATGATCCGTTTTCGATGTTGG
>JANMEI010000495.1:0-3753 GCA_031376865.1 Acidimicrobiia bacterium
GTTCTTTCCGCCCGATTTCTCAACGAGTCGAGCGGAAATCGTCGTGGGCTTTCGTCAAACGCTTGCGCTAGGGCTGGCGGCAACGTTTCTGGGCCTCTGCGCCGCTATTCCGTTTGCATTACTAGTGGCCCGCAACACCTCGCCGAATCGCTTCGTCGGCGCAATCGCTCGATTTGTCCAAGTGATCATTCGTGCAGTTCCTGAGCTGGTGATCGTGCTCCTCTTCATCTCTGCGGTTGGGCTCGGTCCATTGCCAGGAGCGGCAGCACTCTCCATTGCCACGTTTGCCTTCACCTCCAAGCTCCTATCTGATGCGATAGAAGGGCTTCCCGAAGGCCCAGGCGAAGGTGTCCGAGCCACCGGTGCTACCCGGCGTCAAGAAGTCGCTTCGAGCGTGACACCGCAAATGGTTCCGCAGTTGGTCTCAACCGGTATGTATGCATTCGATATCAACATCAGATCATCAGCAATTCTTGGTATCGTCGGAGCCGGCGGCATTGGTCGCATCTTGGACGAGTCCAATGCAATGCTGCAATACGAGACGGTGGCTGCAGTGATCGTCATTCTGTTCGTCATAGTTTTCTCGATCGAACAACTTTCAAGCCTGATCCGTAAACTGTTGTTGTAGTCGGACTACTGACCGCTTACCACTGCGGCGCGGGTTATTGAAAACACCGAGATGATTCGGGGAGCGGCCTTCGCCACGTACTCGCCGAACGTTGGCATCAACACGGCTTGGTCGCGCAGACGCGCTTGGCATCGTCCTCCGGAAGTTCTTCTACTCGCGCCGCAAACGACTCGGTTCCGTATTCAACGGTGATGTCTGGATGGGCTTTCAGGTTGTAATACCAGTCCGGATTGGTTGGGGCTCCTCCCTTCGACGCAAACACGATGAGTTGATTTCCGTGCGGCAACGCGACCAAAGGGATCTCGCGGACTGCGCTGGACTTTGCACCGACGGTGTGCAGGATCACCATGGGTGCGTCGCCAAACTGTGCAACCTTGCCGCCATTGGCACGAAACTCTGCAATGACTTGTGTATTCCAATCGCTCATGCTCCCAAACTAGAGGGCAAAATTGGACACGGAGACGTACCATGCGCGCTGAGCGAGCACCGGCATGCACCCGCCGTTAGCGTCGAGGTGTGGACCGCAACCGGGTTGACTGCTCTGTTCATTCGACCCGACGATGTTGAGACGGTGACCCGAAGGTCACTGTCAACACTTCTCCTGGTTGCCTGACGATTCCACGGTGCCATGTTCCAACAGGAACGATCATTCCATGGCTGATCAAGAGTTCGCAGTTGGAACGCGTTCCATCCGGATACTCAAGATCGAGTGACATGGCTCCCGACAACAACACGACAAGTTCGTCGCCGTCTAGGTGGCGCTCCCAGCGAGCCCAATCGCAGTCTTGAGAGGAGATCCCGGCCAGCCAGTCCCATCGACGCCCGAAGCGATCTTGCGGTCGCGACACTCCATGCTCGTCCATGTCTTCACCGATGAAGTCCTTGACCTCCGCTTTCGTGTAACGCGTTGCTGTTCGTCCCACGAAATGCACGCGACTATCGATAAGTGGAAACGTTGCGAATGGGAGGTTTGGATTCATGCAATGAGTATCGACTCGTCAGCTCGAAGTGGGAACCCGGCACCTAGCTATCGGCCGGATCGGGAATACTGATCGAATGGAGTTCAGCGATCTTGAAACCTTTCTTGCAGAGTATGAACAACGAAGCTTCTCGAAGGCCGCAGCCAAACTCTTCACGTCGCAGCCAACCATCTCGGCACGAATCGCAACACTGGAGCACGAGGTAGGTCACCTGCTTTTCGAGCGGACGAGTCGCGGCACGACGCCGACCGCGGCAGGCGATGTCCTGGCTTCATCTGCTTTCGAATGTGTTGCGGCACGGAACTCGGCGCTTTCGGCCCTATCGGCGCTCTCCAGTACACCCCGGCCCGTCCTGAGACTCGGGGTGTCAACCTCATTGGCGGAACTGGTCATCCCCCGGTTGTACGACGCCCTTTCCGACTTAGGAATCACCGTGAACGTGATGACCGCAAACACCGCGACCACCCATCGGTCACTTCTTAATCATGAACTCGACGCAGCAATTCTGGTGGCCACGCCAATACATAGCGGGTTCGTCACCCTTCCGATACTTAGATCGGAATTCATCTGGGTAGCGTCCCCACACAGCATGGACGGCCGTTCTACCTACGATCTCTCCTCTCTGGCAGCACAGCGCTTCGCGCCGTATGACTTCGGCACGGGCTTCACGGCACTCTGTGATGAAATCAAACGCGCGGGCAACCTCCCCGACCTTGGTGTCGTCGGTCCTTTAGCTGCGGCACGCCGACTCGTCCGAGACCATGGATACGTGTCGTTCCTTCCCATCGAGGCCGTACGGGAAGACCTCGCCGCCGGACTACTCACTCAACTACGCGTGACCAACACCCCCAAAGTGACCTGGGAGGTCGTCATTGCCTACCGCAAAAGAACGCCTCAATCGGCACAAATACGCAGCCTCAAACACGTCGCACAACGGTTCTGGCCTACCAAAACTGGTTTGGTGGACGCAGAGTTTGATGCCTGAACGACACCTACTTCTTGGTCGCTTGCACCGTGACGTAGAACGGGACGCGGGGGTAACCGGACGGGAAGTGATATTGGCCCGTCGCGTCATCTTTGACCATATCGGGATAGGCCAACCAGTCGACAAAGTCATCCTCATAGAGCGCGTCGAGGTGAAAGCCCGCAGCCAATGCGCCCCCAACTATCTCGGCGATTCCATGTGACCATTCATGGTCGCGTCGGTTCACCAGCTTCGTACCATCGCCGGTATAGGTGGTATCGCTTTCGGTTGTGCCCGGCTCAACCGTCTCGAAGTAGTCGAAGCGAACACGGAGCGGTTCACCGGCCTGCCGATCGGGGTCCAGCGTCATTGCAAAGGGATGCACATCACGGAGATACAACGAACCACCAGGGCGGAGAAGCTCAAAAGCGACCTGCATCCATCGTCCAATGTCATTGATCCAGTTGATCGCACCAACGCTTGCGTAGACAAGATCGAACGTTGTACCAAGCGCGCTTACTGCATCGTAAACGTCTGACTCGACAAAGGTGCCGATGGCACCGGTTTGCTCGAATAGCCAGCGGGCTTCGTGAAGTGCTGTCGGGGAGAAGTCAAGCCCCGTGAGTGAGGTTGCCCCCAAACGAGAAAGCGACAACGTGTCGGTGCCGATGTGACATTGAAGGTGGCATACGTCGAGCCCGTCCAATGACTGACCTCCGTTCATTCGAACTCGATCGAACTTCACGACATCGGAGAGATGCGTTGGGTCGGTCAAAAACGGTTCACGTTCGTAGCCATCGGGTCCGATATGAACTGCGACGCGTTCATTCCACTTGAGCTTGTTCTCATCACGCCAGTCCGCCCATCCAACGGTTGCATCCATCCACCCACTCTACTGAGCCCATTTGACAAGATTATTTGTCGAATACATACTGGACCCATGATCGATCTTGAGGTCATCGACAATGCAGCCGTCGCAGTAGTGGCATTGGATCCCGTCCGCTCCGACATCCTCGCTGCGCTTGTTGCACCTGGCTCGGCGACGACCGTGGCCGGGACGCTCGGACTCGCCCGTCAAAAGGTTAACTACCACCTACGACTTCTTGAGGAGCACGGGCTAGTGGCGTTCGTCGAAGAGCGCCCACGCCGCGGCCTCACCGAGCGAATGCTGCAGGCAACGG
>JANMEI010000525.1:0-6663 GCA_031376865.1 Acidimicrobiia bacterium
TGACATCGCCAACACTGGCGTAACGGCGACGAGTACCGCCGAGCACCTTGATGACGAGGACTTCTTTGGCACCGGTGTTATCGGCAACGCGAAGTCGGGATTCGGTTTGAATCATCGTGCACGCTCCACGATTTCGACCAAGCGCCAGCGCTTGAGCTTGGATAGTGGACGGGTTTCCATAACACGAACTTTGTCGCCGACTTTTGCGTCGTTGACTTCGTCGTGCACGTACAGACGCTGGGTCTGCTGAATGGTCTTGGAGTAGCGACCATGGCGCACACGATCAACGATCGCGACGACGATGGTTTTGTTCATGCTGACGGACACGACCTGACCCTCACGAACCTTGCGGCGGTTGCGCGCATCGTCAGAAACAAGTTCTTTCGGAGAGCTGTCAGCGCCGGAGGCACCTGTGAGCCCTGCGCCAACAGCGGAGGTGGTTTCGATATCACTCATGGTTTAGGTCACTTCTTCCCGGAGAGGGCGTCAGCTGCGGCGATTTCGCGGGCACGCAACAGCATGTTGATGCGAGCGACGTCCTTCTTGAGGATTCCCAGGCGAGCTGGGTTCTCAAGCTGGCCCTGGGCCCGCTGAAAACGGAGGTTGAACAGTTCTTGCTTTGTCTCGCCGAGCTTGGTGACAAGTTCTGCGTCTGACAGGTTGGTGAACGTCTTGATTGCACTAGCCATCAGAGGACCTCCTCCTTCGAGATGAAACGTGCCTTCATGGGCAGCTTCTGGATTGCGAGTTCCAATGCTTCGCGTGCCAATTCTTCAGACACACCAGACATTTCGAACATGATTCGGCCTGGTTTGACAACGGCAACCCAGTACTCCGGGTTTCCCTTGCCAGAACCCATGCGGGTTTCGGCTGGCTTGGCGGTGACTGGCTTATCTGGAAACACACGGATCCAGATCTTGCCGCCACGCTTCACACGACGGGTCATGGCAATACGAGCTGCTTCGATTTGGCGGGCGGTGACCCAAGCTGGTTCAAGAGCTTGAATTCCGTAGTCGCCAAAGTTGAGCTCGGTGCCACCCTTGGCAACACCGGTCATACGGCCGCGCTGGTGCTTACGGTGCGCTACACGACGGGGCATCAACATGATTTATTCCTCCCCCATCCGGAAATGCGGTGCTTCTGATCCGGGGTTGGCTCGGCGCTCCATCTCTTCCTCACGGTTGAGACGGGCTTCGAGTTCTGGATCGGCATTTTGGATGATTGGTGCGGTGTTCATTGGGGCATCGTCGGTAGCACCATCAACAACAGTGGCGGTCAGATCGACTGCACCTTCAGCACCTTCGACTACTTCTGCGCCTTCAACAACTTCGTCAGCACGACGACGACCGCCACCTGCAGAGATCATCCGGCGAGGCTTGGCAGCGCCAACGGTTTCGCCAGCAGCTAAAGCTGCTTCACGAGTGATCTTGTCTTCGACACTGGTCTTGTACGGCAGGATGTCACCCTTGTAGATCCACACTTTGACGCCAAGGCGCCCATAGGTAGTTTCTGCTTCGCGGAATCCGTAATCGATGTCGGCACGGAGTGTGTGCAGCGGCACTCGGCCTTCGCGGTACCACTCAGAGCGGCTCATTTCTGCGCCACCAAGACGGCCCGAGCACTGAACCTTGATACCAAGTGCGCCTGCCTTTTGGGCGGTTTGTACGGCACGCTTCATGGCACGACGGAAGCTGACACGACCAGCAAGCTGATCGGCAACACCCTGTGCGATGAGCGCAGCGTCCAACTCGGGCTGCTTGATCTCGACGATGTTGAGCTGCACCTTCGGGTTCTGCGTGATGTTTTGCAGACCAGAGGTGAGGCGTTGCGATTCGGCGCCCTTACGACCAATGACGATGCCTGGACGTGCAGTATGCACGTCCACACGCAAACGGTCACGGGTGCGCTCGATCTCAACACGGCTCACGAAAGCCTTCTTGAGTTCAACCATCAGATACTTGCGGATCCGTTGGTCTTCGATGAGATATTTCTGGTAATCGCGGTCTGCGAACCAGCGGGACTTCCAGTCGGTAGTGATACCGAGGCGGAAGCCGTAGGGATTGACTTTTTGACCCATTGTCTTGTCGTTCCAGTTCTTCCGGCTCAGGTGTTCTTCGTGCTGGTGTCGACCCAGGTACCGTCGATGATTTGTTGTGCCTGCGTGCGCCATTCCTTGATTTGGTCGGCGGAGCGGGTCACCTTTGCATCGAGGGCAGCAACATCGTCGTCAGACAATGCAGCCAGTTGGGCGAAGGTAGAGATACCGGCTTCGTTCAGCTCAGTTTCGAGCTTCG
Source organism: Acidimicrobiia bacterium (assembly GCA_031376865.1). GTDB lineage: Bacteria > Actinomycetota > Acidimicrobiia > Acidimicrobiales > JANYDT01 > JANNBN01. The sequence continues at coordinate 2,295 of JANMEI010000525.1, forward strand.
GGCCAATACCGATGATTTGATTGAGTTTGTCGGCACCCGCTGGTGCTGCAGAATCGGTTGCGGTTGCCGCAACAGTTTCCGTAGCGGCAACCAACGGCTGCACTGCAGGAGTTTCGGTTTCAGTAGCGACATCAGCAACTGCGGTAGCAGGAGCTTCGTCAGAAACGCCGGCAACCTTTTCGGTCGTGCCAGATGCAGCACGACGGGTGTCAGCTGCTGACGTTTCGGCAGCAGCTTTGTTGCCTGCGGTGCGTCGAGCACGAGCATCGACGGCGGCTTCTTGCGAAGCGCGGGCAGCACCAAGTTGGTTCTCTGGAAGCTGACTGACCAACACGGTGATGTGGCTGGTGCGCTTCAGAATTTTGCCGGTGCGTCCACGAGCACGTGGGGTAAACCGCTTAATGGTTGGACCTTCGTCGGCGTAGCACGCAGAAACGTACAACTCTTCGAGAACCTGACCATCGTTGTTGACAGCGTTGGCGACGGCTGAGCGAAGCACCTTGCCGATAGTGATCGCGGCATCGCGCTCACAGAGGCGAAGAATGTCGGCAGCGTCAGCAACCTTATGTCCACGGATCAAATCGAGAACTGGCCGCATTTTGTAAGCAGACGTACGGATGTACTTTGCCTCAGCGCGAACCTGTTCACCCTTTGGACCATGTTGGCCGCCCTTGCGAGCACGAACCGGTGACTGATTGGTTTTTGGACCGGTCATGCTCAGCGCCTTCCGGACTTTTCCTGGCCGGCGTGGTACCGGAAGGTTCGGGTAGGGGAAAACTCGCCCAACTTGTGACCGACCATGGACTCGGTGATGTACACCGGAACATGCTTGCGGCCGTCGTGAACGGCAATGGTGTGGCCGATCATGTCGGGAATGATGGTGGAACGACGTGACCAGGTCTTGATGACCTTTTTGTCGTTCTTGCTGTTCTGATCATCGACCTTTTTGAGCAGATGGTCGTCAACGAACGGACCCTTTTTCAGGCTACGTGGCATATCAAGATCCCTGGTTCAGCGATGGAATGGAGCAGCTTGCTGCGGAGTGGACGCGCATCATAAGAGGCCTGGTCATCGGCCTGTCCGGCTCTTACGCCGGCGAACAATGAGCTTCTGGCTTTCTTTATTCTTGTTACGAGTACGGCCTTCGGCCTTACCCCAAGGTGACACTGGGTGACGACCACCGGATGTGCGGCCTTCGCCACCACCGTGCGGATGGTCAACCGGGTTCATGGCAACACCACGAGTTTGCGGGCGCTTGCCCTTCCAGCGTGCACGACCGGCTTTACCGATCGACTCGAGCTCGTGCTCGGAGTTACCAACTTCGCCCACCGTTGCACGGCAGTCGATTGGCACTCGGCGCATTTCGGAGCTTGGCAAACGAAGCGTGGCAAAGTCGCCTTCTTTCGCAACCAGTTGTGTTCCGGCACCAGCAGAGCGAGCCATCTTGCCGCCGCCACCAGGCTTGATCTCGATGTTGTGCACAACGGTACCGACCGGGATGTAGCGAAGCGGCATTGCGTTACCAGGCTTGATGTCTGAGCCTTGGCCGCTGACGACCGTGTCGCCGACGCCCAACTTGGCAGGAGCCAAGATGTAGCGCTTTTCGCCGTCGGCATAATGCAACAGCGCGATACGACAGGTGCGGTTTGGATCGTATTCAATGGTGGCAACCTTGGCTGGAACGCCATCTTTGTTGCGCTTGAAGTCAATGATGCGGTACTGACGCTTATGGCCACCACCACGGTGACGTGAGGTTTTGCGACCATAAACGTTACGACCACCGGTTTTATGCAGTGGAGCCAGCAACGACTTCTCGGGACGGTCGGTCGTGAGTTCGGCAAAATCCGAGCTTGACTGGAAACGACGTCCCGGGCTTGTTGGTTTGCGAATGCGAAGAGCCATGACTGTGCCTCGCCTTAGTTGTCGAACAGCGGGATACGGTCGTCGCCCTTAAGGGTAACGATCGCGCGCTTTTCGGTAGGAGCGGTATGGAACTTGCCGGTTTTCCGGTTGCGGCTGCGCTTGCCCTTGCGGTTCAAGGTGTTCACCTTTTCGACCCGTACGGAGAAGATCGATTCGATGGCCTGACGGATTTCGGTCTTGTTTGAGCCGGGAGCAACCGCAAAGGTGTACTGACCGGCATCGATGAGGCCGTATGACTTCTCGCTCACGACGGGCGAGACGATGACGTCGCGTGGATCTTTCATGCTGGGCTTCCTTGCTTACCACCAGTTGTCGCGCCAGCAGCGTTTGCGCTGTCGCCTGGCAGGGTGCTCTTCGAGAAGATCACCCAGTCGTTCAGCAACACGTCGTAGGCATTGAGTTCGCCAGCTTCGATGAGTTGCACGTTTGGAATGTTGCGCATTGCTTTGCCGCCGTTGACCTCAGCTTCGCTGCTGGCGTCAAGCACCACCAGGACTCGGCCTTCGATACCCATCGCCGTCAGCGACTTGTTGCCGTCCTTGGTCTTGGGAGCAGCTCCGGTGAAGGAGTCGATAACGACAACCTTGCCGTCAGTGGCACGATCGGACAATGCTGAACGCAACGCCAAATTGATCATCTTCTTCGGGGTGCGCTCGGCATACTTGCGAGGCTTGGGGCCCAAGGCCACACCGCCGCCAACCCACTGAGGAGCGCGCATTGAGCCTTGACGAGATGTACCGCCACCTTTTTGGTTGCGAGACTTTTTGCTGGTGCGAGACACTTCGGCACGGGTGAGCGTGCTTTGCGTACCTCGGCGACGAGCGGCCAACTGGGCGGTAACAACCTGGTGCATGACCGGGATGTTTGGCGCAATGTCAAACCAGTGCGCATCGCCACCAATGGTGCCGAGGTCGGCGCCAGCTTGTGAACGGAGCTTGAGATCAGCCATGGTCACTTACCTTTCGACGCTGAACGAATCACTACGGTGCCACCCTTGGGGCCAGGTACCGAGCCACGGACGAGGAGCAATTCGCGCTCAGCATCGGCCTTGACTACTCGCAAGTTTTGCGTGGTGACCTGATCGGTACCCATACGGCCGGCCATCTTTTGGCCGCGAAAGACACGACCAGGTGTGGCGCAGGCGCCAATGGAGCCAGGAAGACGGTGGTTACGGTGAGCACCATGGGAGGCAGGCAGACCGGCAAAGTTGTGGCGCTTCATAACGCCAGCAAATCCTTTACCTTTCGTGACCGCAGTGACATCGACCAATTGGCCATCTGTCAACAGATCTACTCCAATGGTTTGACCGACGCTCCAGGCGGAGGCATCGTCGACACGAAACTCGAGGAGTTCCGAGCCGGGTTCAACACCGGCTTTGTCGAAGTGGCCCTTTTGGGGGCCGTTGAGTCGGGAAGCCTTTACGGTGCCGAAGGTGACCTGGATGGCGGCATAGCCGTCATTCTCCGGGGTCTTCACCTGGACGACACGCGCGGGGCTGACCTTGACAACAGTCACGGGAACGATGACGTCGTTCTCCCAGAGCTGTGTCATGCCGACTTTTTCGCCGACGATCGCTGTACGGGTCATGGTTTTCTCGCTGGGTTGGTTCGAGCGGGAGTGCAAAGAATCAGGTTGCTCATCGATTGGTCCGGAAGAGGAGAGTATTTCCCCGAAGGGAAACCACTTGGAAAACGTTTCCTGCGCTGCACATGCAAACGCTCCACACGGCTAAAGGGCCGTGCAGAGCGCACGAATGAGTGGCGCCGGTAGGTCCCCAATCAGCTCGTCGTTGTGCAGAACACGCTGACGTACTGGTGTGGGCTCAGCCGGACATCGGATGAGCGCCCGAATCGACCAAAACACTGGTCTTTCCGGGGCTTGAAGACCTTAGCAGGGATTCTGAGGGGGTCGTTCACATCTCGGGACCGGCGGAACGGTTTGCGATGTCCCCGTCGATCACGGTCGTAACGGACCACGCAGCAAGGCCCGCCAACAAGCCAAACAGTGCCACGAGGAGAAATGCGCCGCGTTTCGTCGAATCCGACACGAGGGCGATAGGGATGGTGAGAAAACTCCCCAGCGCATATGCCGTCGCTGACGACCCGAATGCTTGTCCGGAAAGCGCGGGCGGAGCGATTTTGGCGACGGCGGAAAAGAAGGGGGACTGCCACACACCATTTCCCAGAGCGAGCACAAACGTGATGGCAATCGCTATCCACGCCGTCGGTGCCACGGAAAGCGCCACTCCGGCGACTGCAACAGTCAGAAACGACACCGCCGAAAGTAGAACCAAGCGTTGATAGTGGCCAGATAATGCTGCACGAGATGCCAGGCGTCCCCCGATCAGCACGCCCACAAACCATCCGGAGCCAATCACAAACTGGACAAACCCTCGTCCCTCTGGCCCAAATCCGAATTCGTCCTCAAAGTACAACGACGCAAGGCC
>JANMEI010000544.1:0-2950 GCA_031376865.1 Acidimicrobiia bacterium
TATGTGCACGTAGTTGGATCAGCAAACACCACATGATCTAGCCCCTCACCCGATCCGTGTGCATCCCCGAAACTCACGACGTCGGTCCCCAGTAATTTGAGTTTGGTCGAGAGGTCAGCTCCGGTGAATGCGGCCGTTACACCTGTCACCGATCGTGTGAGGAAAGCTGCTGCCACTCTGGCCATCTCGTACCCAGGCGCAACGAGACCCCATACCCGTCCAGCCGCAAGCGCACACTCGCCAATGGCCAAAATGGCCGGATCGCTGGTCACGCACTGCTCGTCAACCACGACCCCTCCTCGGTCGCCAACTTCCAGTCCGCAGTGACGAGCCAGTTCGTCGCGCGGCCGCACCCCTGCCGAGAACACCACGATGTCGGTGGGGATTATTCCCGCCTCGCCAAGTACTGCCGCACTCACCGGGCTGTTACTCGCGCCTGATCCAACAAGTTCCGTCACACCCACACCGGTTGTGATGGTCAACCCGAGTTGCTCTACCTTTGACTGCAACGCCCGTGCGCCTCCCTCGCAGAGTTGGAGGGGCATCAAGCGCGGTGCGAACTCGACGACGTGCGTATCGAGCCCCAGGAGCCGTAATGCATTGGCTGCCTCCAACCCTAACAAACCACCCCCAACGACCACTCCTTTGGTCACACTCGGGTTGCTGGCATAGGACTGAATGGATTTCAGATCATCGATTGTCCGATACACAAAAGAACCGTGTCGGTCCCGTCCAGGGATCGGCGGCACGAAGGGAACAGACCCGGTTGCCAAAACCAACCGGTCATACGGGAATGCAGCACCATCGGTCACAACTGCCTGATTGGTGCGATCAATCTCGATCACTACCGAATTGAGCACCAGCCGTATCCCTTTGTTCACATACCAATCTGGAGTCGCTATCGCAAGGTCGTCTTCAGACTTACCGTCAAAGAACGAAGACAGGGCTACTCGGTCATACGCCGCGAGCCGCTCTTCTCCAAGGACAACAACATCCCACTCGGTCAATCCACCTGATTGCTCCAGCTCCACGATGAAACGATGCCCAACCATTCCATTGCCTATAACGACCAGCCGTGATCGCATGGTCTACCCCCCTGCCACGGGGACGGGTTGTTCTTCGGATGTGGTTGGCGCCCCCAAGAGACCGAGCAATTCGCGGGTGTAGGAACGGCCTCGCGCATCAAGGCTGACCACATCATGGGTGCGTGGGCGGGGCAACTCAACCGTGATATCCGCGATGACCGACGGTCCAGGGGGGTTCCCCATGACAAGGATCTGGTCAGACAACAGCACTGCTTCATCCACACCGTGGGTAACCATCAACACGATCTCGGTATCCGATCCACTTTGCCAAAGTTCGACTAGCTGTTGTTGCAACCGACCGCGGGTCAAGGCATCAAGGGCACCGAATGGTTCGTCGAGTAACAACACGCGTGGTTCCACTGCGAACGCTCTGGCAACTGCACAACGTTGTTGCATACCACCGGAAACCTGGCCAGGCTGTTTCGTACGTTGATCCCACAGACCAACCGCGCTGAGGTAACGCTCGACGTGATCGTCAACTTTGTGTTTTGACCATTCCGGACGTGCTGCGCGAACAGCAACAGCGACGTTATCAACCAGCGATAGTCGAGGAAAGAGTGAGTAGTGCTGAAAGACAAACGCACGATCCGGGCCGGGGGCCGTCACCACCATGCCATCAAGGACCACCCCGCCGTGGTCGGCTTTGTCGAGTCCACCGATGACGTTTAGCAACGTGCTCTTCCCGCAACCAGAATGCCCGATCAAGGTGACGAAGCGCTGTGACGGGATTTCGAACTCAACGCCACGCAATACGTGTTGCATTCCGGATGGAGTTGGGTAACTCCTCCAGAGGTTGCGAACTTTCAGTGTCACGGTGCCACTCCGGGCATAGCGACCTTGCGCCCGAGCCGCAGGAAAAGGGAATCCAGCAGAAGACCGGTGACGCCGATAATGACGATTGCCGACACCACCCGGGCCAGGTTGAGTGCGTTGTATGCGTTCCAGGCGAACGATCCGATGCCCGTTCCACCACTCAGCATTTCGACTGCAACGATGACCATCCAGGCCACGCCCATGGACAGACGCATTCCAGTAACGATTCCCGGAAGCGCGTTCGGAAGTAACACGTGTCGTAAATATGCGCGCCTATTGAATCGGAAGACTTTTGCAACGTTCCGCTGATCTGCGGGAATCGATGCAGCGGCCGAGGCAGTATTGAGGATGATCGGCCAGAGGGCGGTGATAACGATGACAACCACTGCTGCTTTGGGTGCGTTCTTCATCACTACTAACCAGATGGGAAACCAGGCAAGCGGCGACACCGGACGAAGCAGTTGGATCATCGGATTCACGGCTTTCCAGGCCCGACGGCTCGCACCAATCAACATCCCGACCGGCACCCCAATCAGCACTGCGGCACCGAAGCCTTGCGCGACCCGAAAGAGGGAGCTGCCAAGTTGCAAACCAACCCCTTGATCGTTGGGGCCATCGTTTCGAAAGGGATCCTTGAGCAACTTCACCAGTTCCGAGAGCGTCGCAGATGGCGTGGGAAGTTCGCGAACACGCCACGCCGCAATTGCCCAGACGGCAATGAGTGCCACCAGCCCGATCGCTCCCCATGCGACGGACGAAAGGGCAGCTGCGCCGAATCCCCGAATCCCCCGTTTCGCTTGGTACTCTAAGTGAGCAGGCGGGTTCGGCGATTCGATCAGCCGATGGTGTAAGACGCCTGCATCCGGTGCTGCATCGACTTCTGGTTGTCGCGCACCATTCAACAAGTTCTCCGCAAGCGAGGTTGAAATCGTTGACGTCATGGTCGGCCTGTTTCTTGTTGTGGCTTCTTCGGATCAAACGTCACCTTGTCCAACTTCACATCGAAACTCGCCATGTCGTCCGACGGAACTGCAACACCCTCAGCAGCAGCG
>JANMEI010000906.1:0-1632 GCA_031376865.1 Acidimicrobiia bacterium
GCCGCGCCGAAATCGACATCGTCTGGATGCGCTGTAATCGCTAGGACGCGCTTGATTTCTCGTTCGTCAGCCATTCCCCAAGCGTACTGTTACCGTGTGATCTACTTCGTGAAGGTGGCGAGCGGTGCGTAGATCGAAATCGCTAAACACAGGACGCGTCGCAACGGCGCTGGTGTTGACCGTCGGTGGAGTGCTGCTGTTTCCGAATGGCGTCGCCAAAGCGAAACCGCCCACTGCCCTGCGCGCAACCAAGGGCAAGGGCACCAAAGCGGCCAAGAAGCCCAACAAGCCAGTCGCTAGCAAACCTGCGCCAGCAAAATCGGGTGCTTGGCGGCCCTGCACCGTTCGGGCACGCATGGCCCGCTTCAGTAGCTACAACATGCGAAAACTTGCCTGGTACGTGTACACGCAGGAGTACATCCACGCCGAGCAAAAAGCGGAATGTTCGGGCGCAGGACCGTTGCCAAAAATGCGAGCATTCCAGCCGGCGCGAATCGGTGGAGCCGTCTATGTCAACGGGCAGTTGAGCATTGTCGACGACCGGGGACAGCAGCTGAACGCGTCATACAGTAAGTACGCAAGCGAATCATCGTTTTCCTCAACCAACCCGAATCTGACCATCCAAACCCTGGGCATGGGTTACGACGACTATTCCGATGGTGTGTATACAGACCTCAGCTTTGAAGCATTGCTGAGAGGTTCGTCCAAGTTTTGGGGAATTCGAAAAGAAAAGTCGTCCACCCCGGATGGTGGATGGGAAGAGAAAGATGTCCCGTTCTCCGTTGATGATGCATCGTTGCTTTTCATCGGCGGTGGCCCCAAGTTCGACAAAGGAGGAAAGGGCGTCGACGGTGTTGACTCGTCTCTCATTTTTCGGCCAAGTCCCGGGACTGCTCGCGACCCGGATCGGCAAGCAGCGGCCGACAACGCCCGTGATCTGATCGCACTGGCTGAAGGCGGCCTGGCGCAAAGCGGCGACCATTACGGAGCAACAAATGGCATCCAACCAAATGGTTACGCCGACGTCCGACTCAACCGGCAATACTTCGTGATCAACACCGTCGATGTGCTGCAGACCTACGAAACCCATTTCGTCGCGTGGATCGAGACCGACGCCAAGTCGCAGCCGAAAGACCTTCCGCCTCTGGACAAAGATCCAAATGCTCCGCTGGAGCGACCGATCGTCAGCACGCCACCACCGGCGGCGTAGATCGCGGGAGAACCAACTTGGCGTCACACCAGCTTGTTGGCGCGGCCTTCCCAGTAACGGTCTCGGAGCAGGCGCTTGTAGAGCTTTCCTGTTGGGTGTCGGGGAAGTTCTGCTTCAAAATCCACCGATCGAGGGCACTTGATATCGGCCAACTGGCTGCGGGTAAAGGCGATCAACTCTTTCGACAGCAGGTCCGCTTTTTCCGGTGTGTCAACATCGGACCAATCTGCGGGTTGGACGACTGCCTTGACCTCTTCGCCGAAGTCTTCGTTGGGCACACCAAACACCGCAACGTCGGCCACCTTGGGGTGCATGGTCAGCACGTTTTCTGCCTCTTGCGGATAGATGTTGACGCCACCTGAGATGATCATGTTGGCCTTGCGGTCAGTCAGATACAAAAACCCATCAGCATCGACGTAGCC
>JANMEI010000644.1:0-4068 GCA_031376865.1 Acidimicrobiia bacterium
ACCTCGCGCATGGACTCGTTGACCCGGACAGTTCGCTGATACGGGCGTGGCGACCCCACCCCTCCACGGGAGGAGCGCGAACCGCCCGAAGAGCGAGAAGAGCGGTTTCCGCGACTAGCCATGCAACCATTGTGTCATCCGCCAGAGCTTGCGCTGCCAGAATTGGAGCCGAAGCGTGGGCGGGCTGTTCGGCTACATTGCCCGTATGGCTGATTCGCTGTCCGATGCTCGCAACGACCTGGAGAAGGAATATGCCGATGTGCGCAAGCACTTTGGCGAGATTGAGGCGTCGTTGCGTGCCGTAATGAACGCCAACGCCGAAGACGACGTCGAGCATCTGCTCAGCGAACTCGAAGACAAAGTGCACAAGGCCCGCACCGGCGGTGTCATTGGATCTGGTGCCAACAGCCACGCCCGCGCTCGCAAGAAGTACCTCGAATTGGCCGGCAAGGCGAACTGAGTTCGTCTCAGGTGCGCTCGACCTGAACCTTGTCAAACCGTCCTTCCATCATGTCTTCAGCAGGCATGAAGAAGCCGGTGCTTCCTTCACTATCGGATAGCTCAAACAGGCGAACGTACCCATTGGGGTTCGGATCCTCTGGCGCCCCTTCGCCACCCATGCCGTAATCCCCGACGGGGTACCCAAGCTCAGCGAGGGCTTGGCTGAGGCCCTGAATGTCAGTACTCATGGGAAAAGGGTCAATGAGTGGGTTCGCGGCCGTGAGCCCAATCAACGCAGGGTCATTGAAGTACACGCCACGCTCAATTGCTAGGTATACGAACGGGGTATCGGCCACTGAGGCTGACGAATCGCTGAAGACTGCCGGCTCAATGATCCGAACAAAACCGAGGGCACGATCGTTGGTAGATCGAAACAATTGCAAAACTCCAGTTTGCGGCAACTGGAACGACAAACCCGACGGCAGCTCTGCCAGATCAACCTGACAAAAGAACTCCATGTTTATTGGGATCGGGTCCGCGTTGGTGCCACTCAATGGAGCAAGCGGCGGAGCGCCGCAGTAGTTCTGACCAGAGGCAATTGTTGAAGGGTCGACTGGCGTGATGATCGCAACGGGGGTCAAACTCGTCAAAACGTCGGTGGCGAGGAGGGGGACCCACGGCCTGCTCGTATAGATCGACGGCGAGGGGACCGCAGGTGCCGCTGCAGGTGCGGGAACTGCGATCGCCGGCGATGCAGAACTGTATGGAGTTTGTTGCGACGTTGGTGTGAAATCGGGGATCAGCATGACCAGCCCCCCTACCAGCGATGACGCGGCCAAGACGCCCGCGGCAATGCCAAGCGGGAGCAACAGCGACTTGGTGTTCATCAACAATATTCTGCTCGATCGAGACCAGCACCGGGAACTTGGTTCTGGCACAGACGATGCAGTTTTCGTGTGAATCCTTGAATTGTGTCTGCCAGGCTGTGTCTTCATGAAGCGAAGTCGTGTTGCGTTAGTCCTGTCGTGCGCGTTGTTGGCCTCAACAACCCTCAGCGCCTGTACCAAAACAACATGGAATCGAGATGATCAACCGGGTCCAACCGCCGGGTTGTCGGCCGAGCTCTTTACGCTGGCCAATGGCATGCGGGTGGTTGTGCACGAGGACCGTCGGGTCCCAACCGTAAAGGTGATTACTAAAGTTGGCGTTGGCTCGGCCGATGAACCACCTGGGCGTGGCGGGTTTGCCCACCTCTTTGAGCACTTGATGTTTATGGGTACCAAGGCAGCACCCAACTTCGACGTCGTCATGGAACAAGTCGGAGGGTCCAATAACGCTTACACCGATTTCGACGAGACCGTCTATTACGAAACGGGCCCGGCCAATGCCCTCGATCAGTTCCTGTGGCTCGAGGCTGACCGATTTGCCAACATCCCCGTGTACATGACCGAGGAAAAGGTTTCGTTGCAACGCGATGTGGTGCTCAACGAAATGCGTCAAAGCGTGCTGGACACCCCAGGTGCCGGGGCAGTTGAAGCAGAAAACACGGGACTGTTTGCGAAGGGGCATCCGTACTATCGCCCAGTAATTGGTTCGGTGAAAGATCTTGAGGCGGCCACCTCGCGAGATGTTGTTGACTTCTTTGCTCGGTACTACCGGCCCAGTAACTTGACGTTGATCGTGAGCGGCGATGTTGATACTGACGACGTTCGTAAGAAGGTTGAGAAGTACTTCGGTAAAATTGTGGAGCCAGCCACACCCCTCGCTCGCCCATCGGTGCCAACTCGTAAGTGTACGAAATGTGTTGTCAATCAGCGATTTGTTGATGCGGTTGCGGTACCGCGCGTGACTACCACCTTCAGCTGGCCGATCACACGCGTCGAAGGATCATTCGTTGATCCAAACTTCGAGATCATCAACGTGATGTTGAACGACCAGTTTGTGAGCACGCTGCAAAAGAAGTTAGTCCGCGAAGATAAGGTCGCCTCGAGCGTGTCGGTTGGATACGGGCCGAAAGAGCTCGCCAACTTCTTCACGATCACCGCAGACGCAGCGCCCAAGGTGACAGCAGAAACGCTCCGAGCCGCAGTCGACGCTGCGCTAGCTGAGGCGGCAAAAACAGGGTTCACCGAAGCCGAAGTGGACGGAGCAAAAACAACGTTCGGTGGCGATATGGCGGCACAGCTTGAGCAGTCTGAGGGCCGCGGCGACATCCTCCAAGAAGTGGTCACTCGCTATGGAGATGCGACAGCGCTCAGCAAGTATGGACGCCGATTTCACATGGTCACCACCTCGTCCACGCGGTACGCGTTGCAAACCATGTTGCGAACGGCCGACCGAGTCAATCAGGTAGTGCTTCCCGGTGAGCGTGGCGACTACCCGGCGATCCTCGTCAACTCCAGCGGAAAGCCGTCCGGCAAATTGCAGCCCGCACCACAGCCCCTTCACCTCGCGAAACCGGGCATCGGAAAGCCCACAGCGGTCAAAGTGCCAACACCGCAGATGGTCAAACTCAGCAACGGAGTCACGTTTCATTTCTTCAAACGAGATGATGCGCCACGAATCCGAGTGGTGCTGATGGTCAACGGCGGCAGTCATCGCGACCCAGTAGGGAAGGAAGGGCAAACCGATCTGCTGGCGGCATTGATGACGCGTGGCGCAGGATCGCGCGATGCAACGGCGTTGGCCCAAGAGCTCACGAAGCTTGGCACCTCGATCAGCGTCACTGGATCAGTGGATCGATACACCGTGACTATGTCAGCGCCCCCGGGAAACATCGACGAAGCGATGACACTGCTTGGCGACGTGGTGCGCCGCCCAACGTTTGCCGACGAAGAAGTCCAACTCACTCAATCAGAAACCCTCGCAGGCATCGAAGACGCCAAGTCTGATCTGCGGGCGCAGGCCACATATGCGTTGTATAGCGACTTCTTTCCCGACGGCAATCCGCTCGGTCGGTTTGCAACCGCAGCTTCAATCAGCAGCATCCAGGCCGCTGATCTGCGCGCAGAGCATCGGAGTGTTTTTCAGCCGCAGAACATCGAGATTGTCGCCGGTGGCCCAGTTGAGATCAACGAAGTCACGAAGGCACTTGAGAAGCAGTTTGCCGGCTGGAAAAACTCGGGCGCAAAAATCGCCGATGTCCCCGATCCTCGGCCCCAGGATCGCGCCCTCCGGACAGTCTTGGTGAACGTACCCGGTTCAGCACAAACCCGCCTGATCTACATGTCAACGGGACCGGGTGCAGACAGCGCCGACCAAGTAGCAGCCGACTCTTCGTCGTTTGTACTCGGTGGGGCCTTCACCAGCCGATTGATGCAAAAGCTACGCGAGGAAAAGGGGTACACCTACGGAGCAGCCGCTGCGCTCGATGCCCATCGCACTTACGGAACCGTACGTGCCTATACCAGCGTTGAGCAGTCCGTCACCGGGCTGGCGCTTACCGACATGCTGGCGATCCTGGATCGGTTCAGCACCGGTGACATCACCAAACCGGAAACCGCAACGGCAACCTCGGGCACCTATATGGGCTCACTCGGGTTGGTATCGACAAATGCCGCGCTCGTGGACACGTTCGCCGGAGTCCGATCACTTGGACAAAATTGGGATTCAGTGGCGAAAGACATT
>JANMEI010000651.1:0-5619 GCA_031376865.1 Acidimicrobiia bacterium
CAGCCACTTATGCGCGTCGGTAGCCCAACTGTCGGCAAGCTCGACACCGGCAACTGACGCTCGTCGCGTGGGTGACACCGCCGCCCACAATCCGAATGCGCCATCGACGTGGACCCATCCGCCCTGGTCATGAATCTTTGGAATGATCGCCGCAAACGGATCGCTGTAACCGGTGTTGACGTTCCCCGCTTGCAACATCACAATCGTCAACTCGTCAACATCAGGAAACTCTGCTGCAACGATTCGACCGTACTCATCAGTCGGTGCGAAAGTCACCGCATCGGTGCCAAAACCGGCAAGTCGAAATGACTTGATCACCGAGATGTGGGTTTCGGCACCGGTGACGATCTTGATTGGTGGCGCTCCCTGCAATCCACGTTGCGACACATTCCATCCGGCTCGTTCCAACAACGTGTCTCGCGCTGCAACGATGCACGTGAAGTTTGCAACAGTTGCGCCGCCGCAGAACGTGGCCACAGATTCGGTTGGAAGGCCGAGTAACTCCACGACCCACCGAGCGGCCTGCGCGTCGAGATGCGTGGCTGCGGGTGACATCACTGGCAGTGCGGTGTTTTGATCCCACGCACCGGTCAAAATCGCTGCAGCCTGAGCAGCTGGTTCGACCCCGCCGTTGACGAACCCGAAGAAGCGACCCTGCGATTGAATGGTCGTGGCCGGCGATGCGAAAGAATCCAGTGTCGCCAGGACGGCGGCGGGATCAGATGGACCTTCCGGCAGCTCGGTGTTGAAGCGAGCCAATCCGCTGACGGCGTCAACGGTGGCGCCGATTGAACGATCGTTGCCATGCTGCATGTACGCAGTAGCCCGGGCGGCGGCATCGGCAATCAAGTGGGTGCGAGTTGCGTTCAGCTGAGTTCGATCGAGATCTGCCATGAAAACCACTGTGAGGAAACTGGATCTTGAAAACAAGAGCCAGTTGTTGCAGAGTGGTCTCATGGATGCCATCGCTGTTGCCGACGCCGTTGGCGATCTGAGCAGTGGTGCCGGCCCCCTCTATCAGCGGGTTGCTGACGCGTTGCTGTCCTTGGCTGAAACCGGCGTGTTGGTCTCGGGCGAGCAACTTCCCTCGGAACGAGATCTGGCCGATGCGTTAGCGATCTCGCGCACCACCGTCACCGGTGCCTACACCCGCTTGCGTGAGATTGGTTGGATCGACACCTCGCAGGGCCGTGCTGCACGAATCGGCCGACGGCCAAAGATGCCCGTGACGATGTCGCCAGCTGAACGATTGGATGAACTGTTTCCGTCGGAACGACGCATCATCGACCTGTCCACCTCGTCGCCATCAGCAGCGCCGATTGTGAAGCAGGCCTTCGCCGACTCGTCGGTGTTGTTCGGCGATGACGCTGATTCGTTGACCGACGGAAGCGGCTACGCACCCTACGGGTTACCCGAACTGATTGACGCCGTGGTTGATCGTCTGCGCGCTGATGGCATTGCTGCTGAGCGAAATGAAGTAGTGATCACCGGTGGAGGGCAGCAGGCGCTGTCACTCATCTCCGATACCTTGGCCGGGAAGGGGCGTAGCTGCGCGGTTGAGCAGTTCTCGTTTCCCGGTGTGTTTGACGCCGTCACGCAGCACGGTGCCAAGCCCATCGGTTTGCCACTCGATCATCGTGGGGTATTCGGAGCGCAAGCAACGCGCCTCTGTCGTGCCGCCCAAGTCGACGCCGTCTTCGTCTCTCGATTTCAAAATCCAACCGGTTCGCGATTCGCCGACGAGCAATTTCAAACATTTGCCAATGGCTTACATCGCATGGGCGCAACCGTTGTTGAAGATCGAACGTTGGCCGACCTTCCCCTGTCGGGAGAGAAACCAACAGCACTTGCCGCCATGGGCTCCTCCGCGCAAACGGTCACGATTGGCGGTGTTTCGAAAGTGTTGTGGGGCGGACTGCGAATCGGCTGGATACATACCAATGCGACCCTGGCAGCACATCTGCGAGACCGCCGCGCAGCCCACGACCTTGGCTCCCCCACACCCATCCAACGAATGGCGACAGTGCTGCTGCGTGATCACTACGACGCAACTGCAGCATGGCGGGTGGAACAGCTCAAGCTGTCGTACACAGCACTCAGCCAGGCGATCGTTGCCGCGAAACTGCCGTGGACGTTTCATACACCCGATGGTGGTCCCAACCTGTGGGTGAATATTGGCAGTTCGGTAGGGCCACGATTTGTTGAAGCCTCCAACAAGATAGGTGTACCTATTGTTGGTGGAAGAGCGTTTGCTCAACAGCCCGGAACTGGAGCGGACTTGGTTCGTATCCCGTACTACCGGTCCCCGTCTGATCTTAAACACGCAGTCCTGCTCCTCGCCCAAGCATGGGCCAGTTTGTGATGCACTAGTTCACCGGTAGTGCCAGTACGTTCTTCGTTTCACCTTTGCCGGTATCGAATCCGAGCAGTCCTCCAGAAAGTGTCCAGCCCGCGCTCAAGATGTAGTCCGGGCCGAAGGCGGTTTGTGCCCCCTCACCACGCACCAAGACTACCCAGCCAGTCGGCGGCTGTTCGGTGTCGCCAAAGTCGCTGGTCACTACGGCGACGGTGAAGTTGTCCGGAGAGAGGTAGACGGTTCCTCCTTTTGCTTGGTTCACCTTTGCTGGTTTGCCAACCGGTGCGCCAACATCGGTCACCCACACCTGATCGTCCTTGATCAACGCGATGCGGGTTCCATCGTCAGAAATATCGAAGGACGATGCGTCGTAACTTTGCTGAACCGTGCCATCGGCCCCGACAATACGAACCGTAGAGCCGTCACTCAACGCAATTCGCCCGTCGGTGGCGTCTTCAATTTGTCGGCCACCGTCGATGTCTTTCAGGATCTGGGTGACGGCCCCGGTGGTGAGGTCAATTCGCGCAGCGGTGTTCGACCCTTCTTCAGTCCACGTGGTGAGCAGCGAGGTGCCGTCCAAGGACAGCGTGAACGATGGTGCAGATTCCAGGACTCCGAGCTCCGTATCTTTCACTTCGACCCGCTGCGCCTCGGTGATGATGCCCTTCGTGTCCTGAGTGATCTTTGAGATGTCGGTGATGAAACCTTCGCATGCATCGATCTGAACCGCCTGGCCATTGCGCTGCAGAATGGCACCATTGCGCAGTGGATCGTCTGGTGTGATTCGGTAGCGTTCCTCGACGGCAATGGTCTTGGCTTCCAAGACCACCTCGGGAAAGCCCTCACACCCCAGTTGGGAATCGGCTGTTTCCGAGGCGATGATCGCAGTGTTCCCATTGGCCCATCCGGCGAAGAATCCGGTTCCCATCTGTATCGGCTCGCTGAACGTCAACGGCGTGTTCGCATCGATCACAAAGGGGTTATCGGTGATCGTGGTTGGCGCAGCGGTCGCTGCCACCGCAACAGTTGTGGCTGCCGCCGAAGGAGATGTCGTTTCCGAAGTCGATGTCGGTATCGATGCAGTCGATACCGACTGATCAGTCGCAACCGGAATGTCCAAAACGTTCGAAGAGCTGCTGGTGCATGCGCTGAGCGCACCGGTCAACACCAACAGAGTGGCGAAAAATGCACACTTACGTCGAGCAACTGATGAAACGGTTGTCATCAGCTCAGATTACGTTGTGTTGTTGAGTCATCAGACCCGGTGTGGCAACCCGGGCCCTGACAGAATCCCATGATGGGAACACTGGACGGAATTCGGGTTGTCGAAGCGGGCACCATGATCACCGCGCCGCTCGCGGCGATGATGCTTGGTGACCAAGGCGCCGATGTGGTCAAGATCGAACCGCCTGGATTCGGCGACACGATGCGCCACCTGGGGTCTCGGCGCGATGGGATGAGCGCGTTGTGGGCAACCTGCAACAGGTCAAAGCGGTCAGTTGCATTGGACTTAGCCACGCCGGAGGCGCAAGCCACAGCACTCAACCTCATTGCCGTTGCGGACGTGTTTATTCAAAACTATCGACCGGGAGTTGCCGATCGATTGGGCATTGGCGAAGCGGCGTCGATGGCGCGGAACCCTCGCCTGATCTATGTATCGATCTCTGGATTCGGATTCGTCGGCGCTGTATCACCGAGAGAAGACGGGCGAAGGTCAAGTACTACGTGTCTCTATGATTGATGCCACCCTGGCGTTTCTGTGGCCCGATGCGATGATGGGGAACACGCTGCTTGATGATCACATTCCTGGACCGGTCATTGGCCACGGATACAACCTGGCAGATTCCGCCGATGGATACTTTTCGCTGACCGCAATTACGGAT
Source organism: Acidimicrobiia bacterium (assembly GCA_031376865.1). Lineage (GTDB taxonomy): Bacteria > Actinomycetota > Acidimicrobiia > Acidimicrobiales > JANYDT01 > JANNBN01. The sequence goes on from JANMEI010000651.1 coordinate 4,240, forward strand.
ACCCACTTTCGCAACCTCATGGCTGCTATCGGCAAGCCCGAACTGGTCGATGATCCACGGCTTGCCACCATGCCGCAGCGTATGAGCACACCCGAGCTGTATCAAGGCGCGTTGATCGAGTGGCGACAACAACACACCGCGCAAGAAGTTGAAGACATCCTTCGCACACACGATGTACCGGTGGGTCGGGTAACGCCAATAGGTGAAGTGCATCAGCATCCGCAGGTGGTGGCCAACGCGACGCTGATGGAGCACGACCATCCGTATCTTGGCCGAATGCGTGAACCACGCCCGGCCATGCAGTTCGGTGGTGCTCCGGCAGCCATGAGTCATCCTGCACCGTTGCTTGGTGCTCACACTGCCGAAGTCATCGCCAGCTGGCTCGATGGTTCCTAGGCTTCGATGCGAGATTCGACACCAGCGGCCAACAGTGATCCAATCATGGCTATTGCCACGTAGCTCAGCACTAAGAAGGCGCTAAACAACAGCACAAAGCCGACCGTGCGTGCGTTCTCGAACGGATTGCGAATCGGGGCAAAGACACTGCGAGCCAACGACCGCGGATCGCCAATGATGTTCCACGAGTTCCAGCGTTCGATGCGTCCGAGGTAGATGCCGAAAGCTGACAGCACCAGCGACGTGAGCGCCACCAACCAACCTGCGCCGCGGCTCCAACGATCCCGGACCGCTGCGTGTATCAATGCCACGGATCCGAAGCCAAGGAGTACACCGGTTACGGCAAAGGTGCCGTACAGCAGGGTGTCGTACCAGTAGGGCACTTCCCGCGGCGAGAGGTGGACCAGGTCGGTGATCAGATATGGCGAATTGGGTAAGAACAACACACATACCGCTGCGCCAGGTAGCGCAAGCCACCATCGCTTCCTCCTCAGCAAGAAGTCAGTCAGCAACGCAAACGGAAACGGCAAAACGGCCAGCAACAGATTCCACACCAGGAAGCGAAACCGGACGCTGCCCGTGGCCTGCGCCCGCACCCAAATCAAACCAAGACACAACGCCACCGGCAAGACCATCGAAACGGTGAGCATCGCTCGGGATTTCCACCATGTCCGCATGGGTAACGAGGCTAGGTCGTGGGGCTCCACTTGGTAACCCGCTTCCCTGAGCGGCATCGGGGACGTGACATCGAGCACGCGCCCCTCTCATCCCAACAGCCAGCGTGTGAGCGATCTGTGATCGGAGCGTCACAGAGACGAAATCTCTGTCGCAACGACGGTCTTTACGGTGATCTCATGAAGGAATCCACTCACCTGCTGGGCAACAACACGATGCACCGTCGACAAGTGCACTCTCGGTCGGAGCCTCAGCAGGCGCACTAGCTGCCAGCGCCGTTACCAGCGGAGCTGCTGATTGATGCCCTCG
>JANMEI010000912.1:0-6349 GCA_031376865.1 Acidimicrobiia bacterium
ATCACCCCGACGCCCCTTGGTGAAGGCAAGACCACCACCACGGTTGGTTTGGGCCAGGCCATGAAACACATCGGGAAGAAGTCGGTCATCAGTCTGCGGCAACCCTCGATGGGCCCCACGTTTGGCATCAAGGGTGGGGCCGCTGGTGGTGGCTACAGCCAGGTCATCCCGATGGAGCAACTGAACTTGCATCTGACCGGTGACTTTCATGCGGTGACCGCTGCACACAACTTGCTCAGTGCCATGGTTGACAATCACCTGCACCAGGGCAATGAGCTGGGTCTCGACATGAACAACATCACGTGGCGACGGGTGCTCGATGTCAACGATCGCTCGCTTCGTAACCTGGTGGTTGGCATGGGCACTGCGATGGACGGTGTGGTCCGTCAAACCGGTTTCGACATCACTGCTGCGTCAGAGGTCATGGCCGTGCTGGCGCTGGCAACATCGCTGAAAGACCTTCGTGCTCGTTTGGGCCGCATCGTGGTCGGCTACACCAAGACCGGCACACCCGTCACGGCCGAGCAACTGAAGGGCGCCGGATCCATGGCGGTCATCATGAAAGATGCGTTGAAGCCAAACCTGTTGCAGACCTTGGAGAACACACCGGTCATTGTGCACGCAGGCCCGTTCGGCAACATTGCGCATGGCAACTCGTCCATCGTGGGTGACCTCATTGGTATTCACGCTGGTGATTACCTCATCACCGAAGCCGGGTTCGGTGCCGACATGGGTGCTGAGCGGTTCTTCAACATCAAGTGTCGCAACTCGGGCTTGGTGCCAGACGCTGCCGTGTTGGTGGCAACCGTACGCGCGCTGAAGGCTCATAGCGGCAAGTTCAAGATCGTTGCGGGCAAGCCGTTGCCACCGGAATTGTTGGCTGAAGGTCCGGCCGATGTTGAAGCAGGTGCCGCAAACCTGATCAAACAGATCGAAAACGTCAAGGCGCACGGCGTGTCACCGGTAGTGGCCATCAATGCGTTCCCAACGGATCACAAGTCAGAGCACGATGCCATTCGTCGAATTGCAGAATCGGCCGGTGCACGCGTTGCTGTGTGCACACACTTCTCTGACGGTGGTGCTGGTGCGGTCGACCTAGCTCACGCAGTGGTTGCCGCGTGCGAAGAACCGTCGACGTTCAAGTTCCTCTACGAAGACGATGCCACCTTGAAGGAAAAGATCGAGACGGTTGCCAAGACCATTTATGGCGCCGCCAACGTCACCTACTCGGCTGCGGCCAACAAGCAATTGGCAAACTACGAGGCGAATGGCTTCGGCAAACTTCCGGTGTGTATTGCCAAGACGCACCTGTCCATCTCGTCTGACTCGTCGTTGAAGGGTGCTCCAACGGGCCATACCGTGAACGTTCGCGAAGTGCGGGCCAGTGTCGGTGCCGGTTTCGTGTATCCCATCTGTGGCGACATGACCACCATGCCTGGATTGGGTTCCGCGCCGGCGGCGTCGATTATTGACCTGGACGAGAACGGCGAGATCGTAGGCTTGAGCTGATGACTGATTCCGCGCACCCCGCCCTACCGTTTGACCGAACCCCGGGGGGAGCGGTCCTCATGGATGGCATTCGCCTCCGAGACGAAATGATTGCCGCCCTGGCGGCGAAGATTGCGGCGGCTGGGTCACCCCATGTGTGCTTAGCAACGGTGCTGGTCGGCGACGATAAGCCCAGCCGGGCGTACATCAACTCGAAGCAAAAGAAGGCGGGCGAAGCAGGCATCGTCAGTAAGCACACCGACCTTCCGGCGACGGCGAGCCAGGCTCAGGTCAACGACACCATCGCTGCATTGGCCGCCGACCCGCAGGTACACGGCATTCTGTGTCAGTTTCCCCTTCCTGATGGGTTGGACATGGAACAGGTGCTTGATCTCATTCCTGCGGTGAAAGATGTTGATGGCCTGACCGAGCGTTCGATGGGTCGTCTACTCCGAGGCCAAGACGGACACGTTGGTTGCACTCCGCTTGGCGTCATGCGACTGCTGGAGCGCTATGGCGTGGCCACGTCGGGTAAGCGAGCGGTGGTCATTGGACGATCTACCTTGACCGGCCTACCGCAGGTGTTGTTACTTGGCCGCAAGGGAATCGACACCACCGTCACGTTGGCACACTCACGAACCAGCGCTGCCGACATGATCGATGTCTGCCGGGCAGCAGACATCATCGTCGCGTGCGCCGGTCAGGCACGGATGGTGACGGCTGCGCATGTGAAGCCAGGTGCGGCGGTGGTTGACGTGGGTATCTCTCGGACGGAAGCTGGCCTGGTGGGCGACGTGGACTTCGACGCCGTGCAGGCCGTGGCCGGGTACATCACGCCGATGCCTGGTGGCACCGGCCCGATGACGATCGCATGCTTAATGGAAAATACGCTCAGCGCCGCAAGGATGCAGGCAGCCTTCTGATCGCTGAGCGCAGCGGGTCCTCACGAACAACTAAAACGTTGCTGACTCGATGAGGTCTTTGATGTAGCCAATGAAACGAGCAACGGTGTCAGCATCCACAGTTCTGCCTCGTTGAGCGCTCAGTTGATCTCGGTACGCACTCAAGTAATTGGGCTCAACGCTGTGCTTTCCAGCGTCGTGTGCCCGCACCGCGCCTTCGAGGTTCGCCCGCATTCGGGTGTACTCCGATCGGCTGGTAATGAGCCCTAACGTCCAAGCACGATCGTGGTTGCTCAGCAGACTGGCCGACGTTGCTCGGACCCGGAAGTTGTGCGTCGTCGATCCACTGTTTCCCACGTTGTCCGTTGCCTTCAACTCGATGCTGTGTTTGCCTGCGGGAATCAGGAACGTATCTAACACGAGCCCACCAGTCGCCGCAGCACCGTCCAATGTCACCGTGTAGCCCGCAACCCCTGAGCCGGTTCCATCGTCGAAGCCGTAGGTCAGCAGTTCGTTGGTTGCGTACAAGGCTTTTGGCGGTTCGCTGTAGGTGACAACGGGTGGTTTCGTATCTCGAACAACGTCAATCGTGTGCTCAGCTTCAGTGCCGCACGGATCGGTCGCTTTCAAGTCGATGTGAACAACACCATCAGGAACACCGGTGAGGTTGAGCGCCGTACCCTTGGCAATGGGCGAGAAGGCTCCTCCGGTGGCAGCACCTGGGCGTATGCGAACCTCGAGGGTCACTCGGTCGCCAGTCCAGTACGAGTCGGTGGCGTTGACGATCAGCGGTGTTGAGGCGGCAACGTATGTGGTCGTACCATTCACAAACTTCGGAGTGCCAACGGCCAGAGTGGAGACCGGCAGATTTGGGTCGTTCGGATCGGCCGACGTTTGATCGCCAAGATCGGGGAAGTTGGCAGAGCCGTTCTCCCAGTCCTTATAGATCGTGCGGAACGCCCGGTCGCGTAGAACGCAGCTTTCCCACAACGGGAAGTTGCCGCTGCCGGCTCGTTGCCCGGCGAAGATGGGCTGGCCGTCTGATCGCCAGGAATGGTCCCCATCTATCAGTTTGAGCCACTGCGTTGGATCGGTCCCTGCCCCGGGCAAGGTGGTGGTCATGATGTTGCCGAGTTGACCTCGTGCCGCATATAACGAGTACGGCTTGCCGGTGAGGTCCGTCAGCACACTGTCGACACGCTGACCATCGAGTAACAACAGTTTCGCGGTGATTGCGGTGTTTCGATATGCAGCAAAGTTTGCTGGGTTGAAGGCAACGTCGTCGCCAAGCGATCCCGAGCCGCCACTGTGGTGTCCGGCAGGCAACCCGAGGTAGGCATCCAGCTTGACGTGCGCGCTGGGCGCGAACAACGGGATCGTCTTGCCAGCGATGCTGATAGACGTCACATCCATCAGTGCACTTGGGTTCGCGAGAAGTGTTTCAATGAATTCAACCGGAAGGCCGAAGCGCTCTTCCAAGATGTCTTTGATGGTGTCGATCGCCAGAGTCTTGACGGCGTCGATTCCGTCTCTGATTGGATTAAGCGACGCACCGATTATTTGATCGATCGTGTCACTCACTGCTTCGATGGCCGCAAGGATGTCGCTGGTGACATCGGGCAAACCCAACATGGGAATCAGATAGGCACGGATGAAGTCTTTCGAGGAAAACAACACCGCGTCCACGGGGCCGACGCCGTCTTCGCAACGAGCACGGGTTGGCGCAAGTTCCGATCCAAGCGTGCCGCATTCGTCATTTTGTGCGGCACGACGTGCTCCAGGATCAAACAGACCCTTGGTGGTTGCCAGGCCCAGTTCACTCCACGCACGAAGGCCGTCGTCGATGTCGGTGATCCACGCATTGACGTACGCGTTGGCGATTGCCTTTGCACCGGCGGCAAGCGTTTTAGCGGCAAGTTCAGCGAACCCTGCTGCAGTAACAGCCGCGAGCGCAAATGGAAGTGAGAGCAGAGCAACCGGACAAGCAACGATGTCGCCGATGTCTGCGAAATCACACGCGCCGGCCGCATCGGCCAACACTTGTTTGTAGTTGTTGTACGTGTTGATAGCGGCTTGCAGCGGTTGAGGATTCGTGTCGCGGAACGTCGCCAGTTGGGCACGCAGCGATACAAACGAATCAATGATTGGACCGCGCGCGGCTGTTGGGGCACCCGGCGCATCGGGTCGGACCAGTGTTTCGTAGACCCACCGATGGGGAGCGTCGAATCCGATTGCTGGGGTTTCATCGTCACTGACGTCACCGTTTGGGAGAACGGTCCGATTCGGGTTCCCGTCAGCTCCCGCCGTGGCGTCGCCGATGTACCCCTCCAACACGAGGTGGCGAACGGCAATGGCTGTTTTGTTGACGTCGGTGGTGATTTCGCCGATGGCGGGAAACACATCACCAGATAGTTCGTTGACGAGTGTGTGTGCCCACATATCACCTGCCGCATGGGTCAAGAAGCCGTAAGCGAACGCAAGAATTTGACCCCTTTCAACGTCGTTATACGGCCCGGTCTGTGCGGCCCAGGCACTTGACAAGACGTAGTCGAGCCAGCGGCCAGTGTTCTCAGGGTGAATGACCGACTGACCCATGGTCAGGTCTGGGAAACCGTCGGGGCCGATCACACCTGCATTGAAGTGCGCCGGGTACGCCCGCAATGCGGCAAGCACGGTTGGATTAACCGGGTACGCCTTGCCTTCGATGGTGACGTTACCGTCGTTGACGGCGTCGGCGTACGCGTCATAGCCCGTTTGTACGTGTGTGTACGGCTTAAACGCCTTTGCCTGTGGAGCTGCGATCAGTGACAGGCTGACGACGAGCATTGAGACTACTGCGCACATGCCTCTCACGAATGTGCGCGGCTGTTGCCAACGCCCGATACCTCTCTTCATGGTGGTGTCTCCGGTTCTAGATGCGGCGTGCCGTCCGTCGGTACGTCCACGCGCAGTATGCGCCGCTCGCCTCCGGTTTCCATCCGTGAAACTACTGATTGGACTAACCGCATCCGATACGGTGCGACAGTGATCAAACGTGTTCCGGTCGGTGTGTTGTTCTGCGGGGTGGCGTTTTGCTGGGGGATGAACTCCGTTGCGATGCGTTATGCCGGTCGATTCGGGCCGCCGCTTACTATTGCTGCGGTGCGGGCGGTGGTGGGCACTGCCATCTTGCTTCTGCTGGCGCGCAAGTCCGGCGCTGATTGGCCTCGTGGTAAACAGGAATGGATCGGGATCGGGCTGATCGGCCTGTTTATGACGGGTCTGTCGACCGCATGTTTGTTTCTGGCGGCCAAGAACATTCCAGCTGGCTTGGTTTCGATCTTTTCCAACACGATGCCGTTGTTCACCGCGATGCTCGCTCCGGTGTTGCTGAAGGAACGCCTCACCAAACGAATGCTGATCGGGTTACTCATCGGTCTTGGTGGCACGATCATCGTTGGGTGGAGGGCGATCCATGGCGACATCAAACCCATCGGCATTGTGCTGGGGTTGGCGGCGGGATTGTTTACGGCAATCGGGTCGGTGTTGTACAAAAAGTACCCGCTGCTGCAATTAGATCGCCGCATGATGGTTGGCTGTCAGCTTGGTGTGTCCGCGGTGGTGATCGGGGTGCTGTCGATACCGGGAAGTAGCGCGACGTTTACGTTTAAGCCGATGTTCTTCGTTGCGTTTGCCTATCTGGCGTTCATTGGGTTGGCGTTGTCGTTTGTGATGTACTCCGAGTTGTTGTCGCGTGCTTCGGCGATGCAATCCGGATCAGCTGCGTACTTAGCAACGGTTCTGGGAGTTCTGCTTGGTGCGGTGCTGTTGGGTGAGCGACTCAGTTGGTTGGTGTTGATCGGGGGAGTGGTCACCATCGCAGGAGTTGCTCTCGTGCAGTTCTCCCAGTTCCGTGATCGTTAGCGACAGCCGATTGCCAAAATCACCACGGAAGGGCGCGGTTAGAGTTTGCCGTGGCA
>JANMEI010000669.1:0-6046 GCA_031376865.1 Acidimicrobiia bacterium
TGGTGTCCAACCAATAAGAACAGGTGGTCGCGGTCTGCCAACGACAAGCGCAGCCCACGTGCAATCGCTGCGGCCATTTGATCGGACGGCTTCGGACCGTCGCCACGTTCAAGGCGGCTGTAATAGTCAGTTGACATACCAGCCAGTTCAGCTACCTCTTCTCGACGCAGACCAGCAGTGCGGCGCCGCGGTCCCCGAGCAAGACCAACATCTTCGGGTTGAAGCGCTTCACGGCGTGTCCGCAAAAAATCGGCAAGTTCGGTCTTGTTCACATCAATCCCTTCGAACACTGCGCGTCTAGCTGGTTTGCGCTGAAACCCCAGTCTTACCTGTTTGGTGGGTCATATCCACTGATTGCCAATCAGTGGATAACTGGTCAGTGGTTACACCAAAGGGCAAAGCGTAAAACTGTTGTTGTACGTGATCGACAACTACTGAAACGAGACACAATGAAGACTTCAGGCAACACCATTTTCATACCAGGAGCCACCTCAGGTATCGGCCTGGGAATGGCCCTGCGGTTCCACTCTCTCGGCAATCAGGTCATCATTGGTGGCCGTCGCTCAGAACTCATCGACAAAATCATCACCGAACACCCTGGGATACACGGGGTAGTGATTGACACTGCTGACGCTGAATCGATCCGATCAACGGCAGAAACCGTGAAGAGCACGTTGCCAGATACCAATGTGCTGATCAACATGGCAGGCACGATGGCAATCGAAGACTACAAATCCGCCGACTTCCTCTCCGTGGCCGAGTCGACAGTCACCACGAATCTCCTCGGGCCAATAAGACTTATCGCGGCATTCTCCGAATTCTTTGCCACAAAAGACGACGCGACAATCATGAACGTTTCATCAGGACTTGCCTTTGTTCCGCTGTCTGTAACGCCGACCTACAACGCAACGAAAGCAGCGATCCACTCGCTATCCGTCGCGCTGCGTGTGCAGTTCGCGCAAACCCGTATCAAGATCATCGAGTTAGTCCCGCCAGCCGTTCAGACCGCACTCATGAACCAGGAAAACTCACCGACCTCAATGCCGTTACAAGACTTCCTTGATGAGGTCATGGGGATTCTCGAGACCCAACCAGACGTCACCGAAGTACTCGTCGAACAAGTCAAGTTCCTTCGCTTCGCTGAAGCCAACGGAAACTACGACCAGGTCCTTGGCATGCTCAGTAACTTCTAAATCCATCAGCAATCGCCGAGCGCCCACCACTAACACCTAGCCGTCCCAATAACCCCAATAGCGTTGCTCTTTCGTCGCCGTCGCCGATCATGACGGGAATAGAGCCGTTGATAGGCTCCGGTTGAGCTTTGCTCGGTGGAGGGCTCGACTATCAAACGTGACTGTCGACTGATTTCGCTTAATGCTATGTGGGCTTATCGAAACGATTAAAGGCCTGCGGATCGATTAGGCGACAGCGGTGTGACGGTTTGGGATGTTGATTTGGGTCCAGACACGGTTGGCGTCGCGTCGTATGACGCGTGCTGGAAGGGGGCTCTCATCGCCGTCGCCTACGGTGACCCAGTCGCCGGGTTGTGGGTCGAAGGAATTGTCGTTGGCTCGTGGTCCGTGGCTTATCCAGGTCTCGACAACAAGGTCCGCGCCGACGCTGGTGGCGTCGAACCAGAGGTCATACACGGCGTCCATATTTTTATTGTATCGGCTCTGTCGTTGCAGAGTAGGCGGGGTTGTCGATCGGTCCATGAAAGAGGGATCTGATGTGTGCGAATTGGTCGGGGGTTGGCGCCGAGAGCGTGACGGTCCAGTGTGGGTAATCGAGTGTCGGAAGAAGCGGAAATCCGGCGTCGAGAAGTTGTTGCCCTTCGGCGACGAGGAGTTGGCGTCGATCGCTGACAATCGGGCGGAGGAGCGCAAGTCTGTGATAGTCGCCTTCGGGGACTTCTAGAACGGAGAATCCCCAGATTCCCCAGCGACCGTGTGTCTGGTCAACGGAACGAAGAAGATGCTCATCTTCGAGTGTTCGCATGCCGAGCCGAACAACAATGAGGAGTCCCGGAATTGACTCCTCTCGAAGTATCAGCGGCTCGAACACAACGTCACCATACTTGGCTCGATCACGACGAATCCTTGCAGGACACAGCGCACGGTGATGACGATCATCGATCCCCAAGTGTGCGCTGAAATAGGTGCACCGACAGCACTGCTGATCGCCGATTACGTGCGCTTTTTCGTCCATGTTCGGTCGGCGAACGTTGATGTTGTTCAGCTTGGCAGTAATGGGTCCGGCGTCGGCAGCGTTGGCCTTACTCGGTGACCCGCGGATGTTGGTAGGGGCCCCGCTCGTTGCGAGGTGTAGGGGCTGCTCCGTGCATGCCAGGCACCCTGTCGTCAAGCACTCAGTTGTTTGCGTCCGCAGAGAAGTGCGGGTCGCGTTGTCCCCGAACATCAAGGATTCGCTTGTGAACGGCTCTAGCCGACGCACGCTGTTACGGGCCAGCGCCTTGACAGTTCGGTGTGCTGATGGTGCAGTGGCGATCACCGTGGCTCGTTTCGCCGTCAGTCGACGATTTCGCCCCGCACTGAATACCATGACGAATCGAGAGTACGGTCGAAAACTTGCTGGGATGGCAGCGCGCAATGTGGTCCCGGCGTACCTTGCGCCGGTTGCAGTTCTGTCCGTCGTTTCACGATTGATTCTGAACGAAGAGACCGGCTCCGCGCTCAGTCGAGCGTCCTTCACCACGATTGCGTTCCCCTCAGCGCTGGCTGCATTAGCCGTGACGATATTTGTCTGGTGGCGTTTCGTTCGCGGAGAGGAACTGCCCCAATCGATTCTTTGGTTCGCGATTTTTGCAGCAAGTGCGTGTGCGGTGCTCGCCCTGGCTGGCTCCGCCGTGCTGGTTTGCAATGGTTACGTTACTGCTCGATTGTTTGTTGACGCAGTTCAGTCTTCGGCGATTGGCGGGGGGAACTGGTCGGAGGCGGCTCTTTCATCGATGATGTAGCCACAAGTGTTCTTACTGACTCTGGCCAGAAGGTAGCTGATTCGATACATGACGCTGAGACACATAGTCTCACAGAGTGAGAACCGAGTATCGTGTGAGTAATGACGGATAAGCCGCCCGCCAAACTGGACCCTCGCGCAGCGCGGAGCCGAACTGCAATGCTCAACGCAGCGAGGAAGTTGCTCATCACTGAGGGATGGGATTCGGTTACGCACGCCAAAGTTGCTGCAGCGGCGGGGGTCGGTCGAGCCACGGCCTATCGCCATTGGTCAACAACCACCGAACTAGCGCTTGAAGCGGCATCGCTTGAGGCTGAGTCCGCCCGTCCTCCGCATACCGGTAACTTGCGAGTCGACGTGATCGCTGAGCTTTGCGAACTCCGATCAGCGCTTACCGACCGGGGCCTTAAGCCGTTGATGCTGTTGATCACGGAACGAGCAGCGCACGACGAGGAGTTTCGAAACATCCGAAAGCAGCTAACGAAGCGGGGTGCCGGACCAATTCGGTCTGTCCTCCGTGACGCTGTTCGACGCGGTGAACTTCGGAAGGACAGCGATGTCGACGAGGTGATTAGTTTGCTTGTTGGTCCGATTGTTTACGAGATTGTCATGCGCGACCGAACTTTCCCGGATCGTCGCATTGCCGCACTGGCGGACCTCGTCTTAAGTAGCCAGCAGGCTTAGCACTTTTCCGAACGTCAGAGTTCAGGCGTTCACCGCTACTACAAACCTCGGCAACACCCGACAGTCTGCGTCCGAAGTGAGGCAAGTCCGGTCGGGGTGGGCTGCGCGGGGAGGGCACCCTTACACAACGTTCCGGATAAGTGGCTTAGGTGTGCGATTACTGGACGTGTCCAACAATCGAGTTTCGTTGTTGGGCTTCTCAGCGCCCCACTTCAACAAAGTATGGGACACCTTGACTCACAACTAGTTATGAGTCATAGTGTCTCGTATGACTCGCCAGCCTTCTCAAGCCACCTCTCAGCAACGCGTGCTTAGTGTGATGTGTTTGTCGCTGGTTCTCGTCGTTTCGGGTTCTTCCATGCTCAACGTGGGCCTTCGGGAGATCGGGCTGAGCCTCCAAGCAACAGCGACGCAGCTTCACTGGATTGTCGATTCTTACGCGGTCGCCTTCGCCGCTCTGCTCTTACCGTTCGGTGCACTTGGCGACCGATACGGACGTCGAACGGTCATGCTCACCGGGCTGGCAATCATGGGCTTGGCTTCCGTGAGTTCATCGTTAGCGACCAGCCCTGATTTTTTGATTTTGAGCCGAGTCTTCGCTGGTGTCGGAGCAGCCATGGTTATGCCTGGCACGCTGTCCACCATCACCCACGTGTTCCCACCTCACCAGCGAGGCCGAGCAGTAGGTGTTTGGGCCGGATTCGCGTCGGCAGGCGCAGTCATTGGACTGCTGGCTGCGGGCTTGCTCCTTGAGTGGTTCACCTGGCCGTCGCTGTTCGTGTTTACGGCAATCCTTTCTGTACTGGCGATTACTGCCACGATTGCCTTTGTCCCGAACTCGATGGATCCTGCCCACGCCCACGTTGACCCTCTCGGCTCATTGCTATCAGCTGTAGGCATTGCGTCACTTGTGTTCGGCATCATCGAGGGACCCGCGACCGGCTGGGGAAGTTCCAAAGTTGTTGCAGCCTTTGCTGCTGCCGCCATCACGCTTGTTGGATTCGTTGTTTGGGAATTGCACACCACAAAGGGTGTGCTTGACGTACGACTTTTCTTAAACCGACCGTTTGGTACCGGTTCGGTTTCTGTAATGGTCCAGTTCTTTGCAGCGTTCGGTTTCTTTTATGTTGCGGCATTCATGTTGCAAGGGATGATGGGTTACTCACCGCTAAAAAGTGCTGCTGCGTTACTACCCATGAGTGTGCTTATCATTCCGCTGTCGGCGCTTGCTCCCGGATTGGCTAAGCGCTTCGGATTGCGTTTGGTAAACGTTGCCGGTCTGGTTTCGATGGGCGCTGCATTCGTTGTGATGGCAAATCTTGGTGACAATCCGACCTATGTCGGCTTTCTTCCCGGCTTACTTCTGCTTGGCACGGGTATAGCCCTCAGCACCGCACCTGCGAGCGAGTCAATAGTGAATGCATTGCCGCCATCTAAGCAAGGCGTGGCGTCAGCAGTGAACGACACTGCTCGTGAACTAGGAGGCGCGTTTGGCATCGCAATCATTGGGAGCGCTTTCTCGTCGACTTACGCAACCTCGGTAGCGGGCGCGCTCGTCAACGTTGCTCCTGATACGGCTCCCGTCATGCAAACCTCTCCGCTAGCCGGACTCGACATCGCCAGCAAAATGGGACCACAAGGAGCCCAACTGTTGGTCGACGTTCGCCACAGCTTCATGGTCGGCTTTACACGCGGGTCAGTCATTGCAGCCGCGGCAATTGGCCTGGGCGCGCTCTTCGTCCTGTGGCGCTCACCGCGTGAAGTCAGCCAACCGCAGGACGCCACCCAACCCTTGTCCGAAACCCAATCCTCAACTTATTTGGAGACACTCACGTGACATCGCCAACTGAAACTGACCGCAATGGAACCCGCTTTGTCCCGCCCCTTCTTATTGTGCCGGACCAGTGGTATGCAGTTGAAGAGACCCGCGTGGTGGAAACCAAACCGGTGCACGTTGCACGGATGGGCGAAGACCTGGTGCTGTGGCGAGACTCCAAAGGGCAGATTCACTGCATGATCGACCGTTGCCCGCATCGCGGCGTTGCGCTCAGTCTCGGAAAGGTAGTGGGCGATGAATTGGAATGCGGATATCACGCCTTCCGATTCAGCAACGATGGGATCTGTACGGGCGCACCATGTGAAGGGCAGCAGGCATCCTTGCCACCCGCACTTCGAGCAACGCCGCTTCCGGCTCGTGAGGCTCACGGGCTGATCTGGGTCTGGTGGGGATCGGCCGAACGGCACGAGAAAACGCCACTCCCATGGCCAACAAGCATGCCCGATGATTACGCAACCATGTCATCATCGGGTAGCAGTGAGTGGCCGGTTCCGCACTTCAACGCAGTCGAATCGGTTTTCGATTATCACCACGCCCCGGTACTGCACG
>JANMEI010000689.1:0-4520 GCA_031376865.1 Acidimicrobiia bacterium
CGACATCAACGCCAGGTCGGTCCGCAGCAGTGCCGCTTCGGGGGCAAGTTCGGTGAAGAAGACGTTCAGGAGCGACCCGGCTCGTCGGACGCTGAATGCAAGGTTGTGGTGAAGTGCAGCGGCCCGGAGTCCGACTTCGAGTTGTTCGGCAAGCACCGCCATGTTCGCTATCCGTTCGTTGGTCAGTTCACGAGTGGCCACCACGCCCGCAGCGCATGTGACGGGGTTGCCGTTGAACGTTCCGGAATGAACCAGCCGCATTCTGCGGGGATCACAGATCTCCATGAGGCCGGCGCGGCCGCCCACTGCGCCGACGGGAAACCCACCTCCAATGAGCTTGCCGAAGGTGGTCAGGTCGGGTTGAATTCCGAGCACTGATTGGTGTCCCCCGGTTGCGAGACGGAAGGTGATGACCTCGTCCGCGACCAATAGCGCGCCGGCCGCGGTTGCGGCCGCTCGCACACGTTGGTAAAACTCGACCGGTGCGCTGACGATACCTGCCGAACCTAGGACTGGTTCAAGAAACACCGCGGCAATTTCGTGACCGTGCTCGCTAAGTATCGCCTCAAAACTCGTTGCGTCTCCGTAGGTCGCAAGGTACGCACCATCGGCACCTGGTATGTGAACCAATCCGGGGTATGACCCTTGATCAAACCACTCGTGGCAACCGTGGTACCCATAGCGTGCCATCAACACACGTGGCCGATTTGTATGCACACGGGCTATTTGCATGGCGAGAATGTTTGCTTCGCTCCCGGAATTGGTGAACCGAACGTGCTCCACGGATGCCACCCGCCCGACCAGTTCTTCGGCTAACTCGATTTGTGCGATGTTGCGCGCTGGCCATGCGGTTCCTTTGGCGATCGCCGTGAGTGCCGCCTGCTGGACGGGAGCAAATCCGTGCCCGTGCACGAGGCTTGTGTAGTTCACCGATAGATCCCAATAGATATTTCCATCTACGTCGACAACCTTCGCACCTTCACCGCGATCAAGAACGAGCGGATACGGCGCGTGGTAGCCGGCCACTCTGGTGTCACCTCCAGGCATCACTCGCTCCGCCCGTGATGCAAGGGCACCTGAGTTGGGTGTGCGGGCGATAAATGTGTTGCGGGTTGTATCGTGCTCGATCATCGTCATAATTGCGATCTCTTCCTAGATGTGCTCGGTTTGTTTGCGGTATCCCTACGTCTGCTTACCGTTGACTCGATGCCCGAGATGAGCAGTGTGATGAGCGCATTGAAGCTGCTGTCTAACGGAGCGTCAGCACCACCATCGGTTCGGAAACTGAGGTGATCTGCCAACGATCCCTGAAATCGGTGAAGTTGAGGGTGCTGTTTTTCATCGATCAATTCTCGTTGTTTGACTACGGCTTCTTTCCATTCGGCTTGTCCGTTCTTCGGCGCAGTACTGAGTTCGAGCACCACAAATCCGACGATTGATCCGAGTAGAGCATCAAAGTGACTGAGGACTTCAACATCGTGGAGTCCCGACTCGACCAGCGCGCTGAGTAAATACTCGAACGTTTCGAGTTGCGTTGCTGCGTTGGTGGTCAATTGGGTGCCAACCAATTTGGCGAGGTTGGGATGTCGGTGCAACTGTGAGCGAAACAGACGCGCGATTGTTGTGATGCGTTCTTGCCACGACGCAGTAGCAAGTTTGGGTTGGTGAACCTCCAACGTGCTGGCAACAACGTGCGACAGCAACTCCTCATGAGTGCCTACATGCCAGACAACCGCCGTCGGGTTTACCCCGAGGCGGCGGGCGAGCAGACGAAACGACACTGCTTCGACACCATCGGCATCAATGACCGCAAGCGCTTCGGAGACAATTCGCTCACGTGTGAGCCCTACAGCCAGTCCGGATCGAGGAGCCATATGACAACGATAGCAAATTTGTTGTACGTCGTACAACAAATCCTGTAAGGTGTGTCGATGAGCCGTCAGCCGAGTTCCTCCGCCGAATCACAGACGAGCCCTCTTCGTGCCGCTGATTTGCAGGCACTCTTTGACCGATTTGTGGCGATGGTCCCGGAGTCGAACGGTTACGCAGTCAATGTTTTGTCTCCGATCAACAATCTCGATGTGAGTGTGGCGAGCGGATTGAGCGACGTGGCAACGAACACCAAGCTCTCGGCAATGCAACCGTCGCGTATTGCCAGCGTGACTAAGACGTTTACAGCAGCGGTCGTACTTCGGCTGGCCGAGATGAAGCGACTTTCGCTAACGAACTCGATTTCCACGCATGCGTCTTCCAAACTTATCGAGGTGTTGAAATCTGGTGGGTACGACACCTCCGCAATCACGATTAAGCAATTGCTACAGCACTCAAGTGGCATCGCTGATTATGCGGGAAACGAAGAGAACTACCAAGGGGCGTTTCAACAAGCGGTCGTGTCGAATCCGTCAAAGGTATGGACGCGTACCGAACATGTCGAATTTGCCGTCACGCACTATGGGCCGAGTGGACAGCCTGGCGTAGAGTTCCACTACTCCGATACGGGCTACATTTTGCTTGGGGACATCATCGAGCAGGTAACGCAGCAGAGCCTGGCCGAGGCCATGCGTTCTCTTTTGAAATTCAGCGAGCTGGGTCTCAACAACACGTATCTCGAAGACTCTGAGCCACCACCCACCGGACTGCTTCCACAGGCACACACCTATGTGGGCGCTGTTGACGTTTCCAGCATCGATGCGAGCTATGACCTGTTCGGTGGTGGTGGGCTTGTGGCCACCGTTCAAGATGTGAGCAAGTTTTTTGCCGCCTTGTTTACCGGTTCAATTTTTGCCGACGAAGCAACCCTTGACCTCATGCTCGGCGCGGGTGAACCCCGGCTGTTGGGAAGTGAGCATGAGCCAGCTCACATGAGTCTCTACCCGCGAAAGATCGGATCGGAGCAGTGCTACGGACACACCGGTTTCACCGGAATCACCGCTCTGTATTGTCCGAGCCTTCAGACATCAATCACCTTTACGTTGCTTCAATCCAACACGACATCACTTCAAGAAAATGAGTTACTCAAGGAGCTTTTCACGATGCTTTCGCCGCCATCGACCCCGTCTGATCCTGCATCCAATGCCGACAACTCCTCGAACCCACTTGATGGGCTATGGCGAAGTGATGGATACGGGTATCTCCTTGACATCGATGGATTGACCACAACTCTCTACGAAGAAACGATGATCAGTTGCTTACCTGTTTCATGGCCTCCGGCGAACGGGGGCCCGATTCCGTTGGTGACTTCGACATCAATGGACAGGGCCCAGCTGACGTTTCCGGGAAGAGTCGGGTCGATAAATCTCCATCGAATTGACCGGTTACCTGCAACCTTTTCGCCCAACGCGAACACCAATCCCGTTACCGCTTTCGAAGTCTTCGCCGCAACGTTTGCCGAGCACTATCCATTCTTTGCGAACCGCAACGTTGATTGGTCGGCAGTGACGAACGAACATCGTCACAGCGTCACGGCGACCACCACCGATGACCAACTGGCGAACATTTTCGCTGACATGATCGGCCCACTCGGTGACGCCCATACCAACATTGCCGTTGGCGGCTCAGTGGTTTTCCAGGCCGGCCGTCCCGGTTCCCCGGTTTCCAGTTTCGGAGAGTTTGTCCCATTCCTCCAACGAGTCATGGCTTCGACCGCAGAGTATTTGGGTGTTGAACTTGAGACGTGGGGCAATGGCCTCATCGCGTACGCCGATTTGCCGGGCGGGATTGGGTACCTCCGTTTCGCAGCGTTTCATGGATTCAGCGAAACCGGTCGTATCGATGACGAACACATCCAGCTCGTGAAAGCACTTGATGAAATCTTGACAAGTGACCGCGTCGCCACGATGAAGGGGTTGGTTATCGATCTCCGCGTTAACGGTGGCGGGTTTGACGAACTGGCGCTATCGCTCGCTGGTCGGCTCACTGACGTTGCCTACGCGGCGTACTCAAAGCGAGCCAGAAACGATGCGATTGATCCGAAGAATTTCACCCATCCGCAACTCATCACCGTTCAACCATCATCGCAAAGTCGCTTTACCGGCCCCATTGCGATCCTTACCGCAAGCCTCACCATTAGCGCCGGAGAAGGCTTCACCCAAGCCATGCTCAGCCGTCAACCAGAGCCGATTCGAATCGGTGCAAACACCCAGGGCGTGTTCTCTGACACCCTCCAACGGAGCCTGCCCGGCAGCACGGTGACCTTTGGTCTCCCCAACGAAGACTTCGTAACCGGCCATGGCGTCTCCTTTGACCGCTTCGGAATCCCGCCAGACATCTGCATCCCCACATTGACCGAAACCGAACTAACCAACGCAACGGATGCAGCGATGGACAAGGCACGCGAACTTCTTTTGAGCGCCGAACTCGTAACTCGCGCCGACCTCACCAAAGCACCGTCATCAATATGTTGAACATTGACGCGACCACCGCACCGGGAGCCGTCGAACAGGTCACACATTTGCGTAGCTATTCCAAGTGGAAACTTCGCGCCCTTGTCCGACTGCGTGAACCGCCCTTTCGCCCGCAGG
>JANMEI010000693.1:0-3037 GCA_031376865.1 Acidimicrobiia bacterium
GCAACGCAGTATCGAGCCAATGCCGTTGGTTGACGTCGTGATCACCGGGCCGCTTGGCACTCAGTCGACCGACCTCGATCTCGGCAACTCAACGTTGCATCTCGTGGTTTCGCCCGAACGATCGTCGCGTGGCCGTGCTGCGTTGATGCACCCCGATGAACTGAACCAGTGGACGGAGTTCGCATCATGAGGACCCCTGATCAGGTCGAGCGCGTTGGTGGCCGACGAAAGCAAATTCGTAACAGTTTCACACTCAGCAGTCTTGGGCTCGAGATCGGCATTGTGACCGCCAACCTTGCTGCGTTTGCAGCGTTGGCCCGTTTGTTTACAACCACCGAACCATTGCCGACCATCGCGGTGGCGATCTTGCTTGCGCATGGTGTGGCGCTATCCGCTCGCTGGGCAAAGTTGCCACTGATCGTCAGTGTACTGATCAGTTTTGTTGCAGTCGGTGGGTCGGTGTTCGGAGCAATGCTGCCCGAAACAATTCACCATTTAGTTGTTCCCACACGTGCTACCTGGAGCGAGGTTGAACGCGCGCTCGTGCAGGCGTGGAACGTGTTCGTCACCGTCAAAGCTCCCACCGAGCCCCTGCTTGGCTTCACCCTGGTTGCCGTGGCTGGCGCATGGTTAGTGAGCACGATTTCCGATGCGATTGCGTTTCGACTTGGCTTTCTGATCGAAGCACTGGTGCCGCCGGGTGTGGTGATCGTGTTGATCTCGGCGCTCGCACCTGATGGCAATCGTTTGCCGTCGCTCATGGGTTTCGCCGCTTCAGTCGCGTTGGTGGTGGCCTCAGCCCGAGTGAAAGAGCTCTCGAGAGATGCATGGCTGGGGGTTCGTCCACGCCGAGCAGGAGCACCCGGTGCGGTGTTGTTTATCGTGACGGTGCTGGCTGTCGTTGGCTACGCATCACTTCGACCACCGAGTTGGGTTCGCAACGGTCTGATCGATTTACAGTCCGAGGTCAAAGCCCCCCGCCGTGACACGCGAACCGCAGCAAACCCGTTGGTGTCGACTCGAGCTCACCTGGTTGAACTGGCCAACAAAGACTTGTTCATCGCCAAAACCGACACTCGAAGTTACTGGCGCTTGACCTCGCTCGACACCTACGCAAACGATGAGTGGGTCGCCCCCAAAGGCACGTACAAGTCCGAAAAAAACGATGCTCCCGCTGGGGCCAGATCCGTCAACATCGCGATGCAAGATTTCGACTACGACTGGCTACCTGTCCCCTACCGCCCCGCCACCGTCACCGGCACCCAGTCCAATGGGCAAGGCGCAGATGTCAAGTTCGATCGATACAGCGACTCGGTACTGATCGGCGAAGCGAACACTGGCGATAACTACGTCGTCACCGTGGTCGATGCCGAGCCCAATGCCGAAGGTCGATTGAGCGACGATCAGCGAGCACGTCTCGTCGCGGTGCCAGCCGATGTGCCACAACGGGTCACCGACCTTGCGGTTCAACTCACGGCTGCCTCGCCCACCAACCAAGAAAAAATGCAAGCGCTCGAACGGTTCTTTCGATCAGAGTTTGTCTACGACCTCGATATTGCTCGCAACTCGTCGTTAGGGTTGGATCGCTTCTTGTTTTCGGTCAAACGCGGCTACTGCGAACAATTTGCCAGCTCGTTTGCCGTGATGGCCAGAACCATTGGACTTCCGTCTCGGGTTGCGATCGGTTTCGTACCGGGCGAAGCGGTGGAGGGTGGTTATCAAGTCCGAGGCAAAGATGCCCATGCGTGGCCCGAAGTGCTGGTCGACGGGAAATGGCAGGCATTCGAGCCAACCCCCAGCCGGGGACTCGAATCACCATTGTCGAATCTCACGACGACCACCACCATCCCACCAACCACGATCGCTTCAGGCGCCGTCGCGCCACCGACGACCGTTGCCCAGCCTGCAATCCTCGATGATCCACCTCGGTCCGGCGGTGGTGTTCCGATTGGGCTGTTGTTACGCCTGTTGAGTGGGTTGCTCGGCCTGATCGCGGTGAGCGGTGTCCCCACGTTGGTCCGTCGATGGCGCGCACGACGCGGCCTCGTTGACGACGCCGACACGATCTCGGTTCCGCTACGCCACGCCTGGGTTGACTTAGAAGACAACGTCGCCTGGGCCGGGCACGCCCGCCCCCCGGCACAATCAGTATCGGCCTGGGCCGATGGGCTAGCGAAGCTGCGCAACGCCCCGCCCTGGGTGCCCACGACGTTGAGCGCCGCCCGGCAGTTAGAGCAGCTTCGTTACGGCGACGACGCCACCGAACCAGCGGGGCTTCGAGCTGCCCTGCACACCGCATCCACAAGCATCACTGCAAGCTTGCCCCTCGGGCGCAAACTGCAACGCGTGATGTCGTTCTCGCCGAGGCCAAAAACCCGTTAAAGATCGGTGGATCGGCGGCGTGGGACCGGTGTGCGATAACGCTCGACGAGTTGGCTCCAACCGCCTTGTCGCACCCCAACTGACACCCAATACGCGCTGGCGAAGCACACCAAGAATCCTGCGAAGGACAGCAGCACGCTGAACGACAGGGAGGCCAACATCAGGGCAAAGCCTGCGCCCACCCCCACCAGCCCCACCTGCACCACCCGGCGCGCGTCAAGGTTGGGCGGCAACTCCGGCGGCTCTTCACCCGTAAATTGCCGCTCAAACTCAGCGATCATGCGCTCTTCGTACTCCGAAAGTGGCATCACCTCTGAGTTTTCCATACCTGGCGAGTAACGGCAATCGCAGATCTACATGCAGATCCAAATGCAGGATCCATTCGGTCATTGCTCCGATGGGCCCCACTGTGTGTCGCCTCGACGCTTCACTCGGAGACCACGTTCGGTTGTCAACGACGCCGGGGCTACCGCAGCGTCCCCAAACCGCTCACGGACCGCAGCAATCGCTTGATCGAAGGCGGCATCGCGCTTCGGATCTGCCGCTCCACCAGTCGGTTCGCTCGACGCGGTCGACAACGATCCCTCCTCGACCGAGACCGGTTCGGCAAACAAATCCAGTTGCTGGTCCATCACCCGGGGCGAGTTATCAACGT
>JANMEI010000194.1:0-1789 GCA_031376865.1 Acidimicrobiia bacterium
GCCAATGTCGTCGAAGCGAACGCTGGCGCGTTTCAACAGTGGGGACTCTCCGTCGGAGCGATCGTCGAGCTTCGAACATGAGCGGAGAGCTGATTCTCGTTGCCACCCCCATCGGCAACCTCGGCGATCTTTCAGCGCGCGCTGAAGAGGCACTTCGATCCGCCGACGCAATCGCGTGCGAAGACACCCGCCACACCCTGAAACTCCTCAGCGCCAAAGCAATTCACGGCAAACGCTTGCTTGCGGTGCACGAACACAACGAGATCCATGCGGCGGCTGGCATCGTGGCGCTCATTGAACGTGGCGAACGAATCGCGCTCGTCACTGACGCCGGGACACCGGGCATTAGTGATCCTGGCGAGCGAGTGGTCGCTGCGGTGGCTGAGGCTGGCCTCCTCATCAGTGCGGTGCCCGGTCCGAGTGCAGTCGTGATGGCTGTCAGTTTGAGCGGACTGCCAACGGAGCGTTTTGTGTTCGACGGTTTTCTGCCAACCAAAGCCAGTTCTCGACGCGCTGCCCTCGTGGAACTTGCCACTCAACGGCGCACGGTCGTTTTGTATGAAGCGCCACACCGATTGTTGACGCTGCTCGACGAACTCGCACAACACTGCGGAGCGCAACGGCGCGTTGCAGTCTGCAAAGAGCTCACGAAGAAGTTCGAACACGTCACGCGTGGCACCGTCGACGAAGTGAGAGCGGCGCTGGCCGAACCACAGGGCGAATACGTCGTCGTCATCGAAGGTGCTCAGCTGACTACCGTTCAGTTACCCGACGATGAAACTGTCCGCCTCGCGGTGGCGCAACATCGGTCTGATGGAGCTTCCCTCAAAGAGGCATCGGCCGAGGTCGCGGCCACTTTCGGGCTCTCTCGCAAAGCTGTATACGACTTAGTGATTCGCAAAGCAGCGAGTGAGTAGCGGTTCACCTTCTTTTCGACAACATGGCGATCCGCGATTTGTTCGGACAAAACATCACAAAACCGTTACGAGCAACGCGCACCTCCGCAATATTGACGGTTCACACTGAATTTGGTGGTGGGTTGTGTCCCGCAGTTCATATGTTCGCCGAGTGGCTCCCCTGGCTGGAGTGGACGTGTGAACTGCGGGGCTTCCTCCTCGGGGTTGCCCGAGTTGAGTATGCAGGGACTGTCGTGACTAGTCGTCGTCAGGGCGAGCAAGCACGGCACCCGTCGATGCGCCAAATGGGTAACACTGGCCGGGTGGCAACGCAACAACAAACTGGCACCTCTAGTGATTCCCCCGTTTCTGGCAAGTCAGAGGTTGCTCCGAAGCCGAGAGTTTCGCGGTTTTCCCTGGCTGCCCGGCTTGCCCTCGCCTGGTCGCTCGGCGCTGGCGTCATTACCGGGCTCGTCGGTGGATCTTCCTACTACCTGGTCCGAAACTCGCTGATCCGACAACGCGATGCCGAAGCTCGAACGCAGGCCTACTCAAACGCGAGGACTGTTCGAGGAGACCTCCGAGCGCGAAATCCGGATGTCTCCAAGATTCTTGAAAGTCTTCGACGAGAGTCAGGTTCTTTTTCGTTTGTTCGATCCGATGAGCTGTGGCGAGGGCGAACCGGACTCAGCGATGCCGTTCTACCGCAGCAATTCAAAAATCACTTGTTGGCAGGCCGCGCTGGTAAACAGAGGTTTGTCCTGCCGAGCGGGTCCGTTGCGCTTGCCGTTGGGGTTCCGTTGCCGAGTGTTAATGCAACGTACGTTGAAGTGTTTCCGATGGAAACGTTGGCTGACACCTTGTCAAAACTTGGAACCTACGTGATCGGTGCG
>JANMEI010000733.1:0-1494 GCA_031376865.1 Acidimicrobiia bacterium
CGGTGTAGACGAAATCAGCCCCTGCGACTCCCTCCTGAACTGCGTCGGTTTGCATCAGGCGTGCGCCCGTCTCACCCGCAATCTTCTTGCCAGCCTGCAGCACCTCATCGGAGTTCCACAGAGCTTTGGGTGCAACGATGCGCACGTCACAGCCAGTCAACGCCCCTGCTATCAGTAGGGAGTTTCCCGTGTTGTTCCGAGCGTCACCGCAGTAAGCAAACACAATGTCGCTCGGTGGCTTCGTGGAATGCTCAATCATTGTCATCATGTCGCACAAGCTTTGAGTGGGGTGCCACTGATCTGTCAGACCGTTCCATACCGGTACACCCGCGTACTCGCCCAACGTTTCGACCAGAGAGTGATCAAACCCTCGATACTGAATGCCGTCATACATACGACCAAGCACCCGGGCGGTGTCTTTCATCGATTCCTTCACACCAATATGCGAGCCACCAGGATCAAGGTAGGTCACCGAAGCTCCCTGATCGCTGGCCGCCACTTCAAACGCACAGCGCGTACGGGTGGAAGCCTTTTCAAAGATCAATGCAACCTCTTTGCCTCGAAGATGAGCTACCTCTGTTCCGGCTTCCTTTGCTGCTTTGAGCTGCATCGATAAGCGCACGAGGTAGTTCCATTCCTCCACGCTGAAGTCGAGTTCCTTGAGGAAATTTCGATTGCGCAAGTTGAACGACATCAGAACTAGATCCCGTCGCGCTCGATCGGGCAGGTCATACAGTGTGGACCACCCCGACCCCGGCCCAATTCATTGCCAGAGATCGTGATCACTTCTATCCCGTTCTTGCGAAGGAAGGTGTTCGTCGTAGAGTTCCGCTCATAGGCGATCACTACCCCTGGACGAATGGCAAGAACGTTGCAGCCATCGTCCCACTGCTCTCGTTCTGCTTCCCTCACGTCTTGATGGGCTGTCAGCACATTGATCTTCGTGATCGACAACGCACGAGCTAACGCATCGTGCATATCGGCAGCAGGATTGGTGGTGATCTTCAGTTCTTTCTCGTTGTCACCGGGCTCGATCGTGTAGGTCGGCAACATGCCAAGACCGCGGTACTTGACGAATGTATCCTCATTCAACATCGACATCACGGTGTCAAGGTGCATCGAGCTGCGAGCTTGTGGCAATTGCACCGCAACGATTGTGTGTGCAGCGCCTGCGGCAAACAGTTTCATCGCGAGCCGTTCGACACCTTGTGGGGTGGTTCGCTCGCTCATACCGATTGCTACTGCTCCACGACCGAGGACCAGCATGTCTCCCCCTTCGGTGGCAGCAACTCCATTCGCCGTTCCGGGGGCCCAAACGTTGAATACAGCGTCGGCGAACTTTGGGTGAAAACCATAAATCGCCTCGTAATGGATGGTCTCGCGTTGGCGTGCCTTCATCGCCATTGAGTTGATCGACACCCCTCCGTAGATCCACGCCGACGTGTCCCTGGTGAACATGGTGTTTGGCAGTGGGGCCAGAATCAGTGCGTCAAT
>JANMEI010000757.1:0-4106 GCA_031376865.1 Acidimicrobiia bacterium
TGATCTTGGAGTGGTAGTGGTACACCTCGCCCCCGAGGAGGCCCTCGACAGCTCGCACCAATCGTTCGCTGCGGGCCAACGCACCGAACGAGTCTTCGCCAGGTTCGTTCCATAGCGCGATTTCGGTAGCGCCTCCTTGTCCATCGTCGACACCGTAGGCGCGCTTATGAATGGACTGGTCAACCTGGAATGCATTGATGACTGCGCCGATCTCCTCAGCAGAGAAGAATGCGCGCTTGATGACGAACCCATCGCGCTCAAAGGACTCTTTGTCGGGGGTAGTGACAACGCTCATGGGTGGGTGCCTTTCGTAAACGGGAGAATGGGATTGAGATCTGACGCAGCTAGGTCGCCGGGAGCAAGCCCCGGTAGCCAACGGGCAAGATCGGCAACCTGTGGTTCGTTGGTAGGTGTTTGTACGATCAGATCGCTGGCGAAGTAAATCACGGTCATGACTTCGCGAGTGACAGTTGATGTGTTGGCCCCGGCCTTATGGAGTGTCCAACCGCCGTGGAACGTGGCGTCGCCGGCCGACATCGACACCGGAACAGAAAGCGTCGATCCTTCATCGCTCACGAGTGCATCGAAGTACGCTTCGGAGTCATCGGAAATGGCTTCTTTGCCTAGTTCGCCCGTATTGCTGCCGTTAACAAAGGTCATGACACCCATGTCGGTCGTGACATCGACCAGGGGCATCCACATCGTCACACATCGGGTTCCATCGATCGGCCAATAGATTGCGTCTTGGTGCCACGGGGTATGCCCACCGCCGGGTTCCTTCACCAAAGCCTGATCGTGATACACCCGCACCGAAGTTGCTCCCAGCAGTTCTGCAGCAACACCCGCAAAACGCGCAGCCAGGGCGAAGCGGCGCACGTCGGCGTCTTCCTCCCACAGGTTCATGACTTGAATAAAAGCCCTGCCGTAGGTATCTCGATCAGCCAGCGGACGACTCTCCCGATTAAACCGAGTCACCGCAGAAGAGATAACCGGCCGGAACGCGGCCACCTCATCGGCGCTGGCCACCGATCGAAGCAATACGTGACCGTTGGCCCGAAACGCCGTCACTGCGTCGGGGGCAAGGTTGTAGCGGTCATCAAGACCGGGCAGTAGATCGCTCACGAGTCAAGCTCCTTTATGAATTTCTCTAATTCGTCTGCGGCGATAGGAACCAGGTGACCTGCATCAGGGAACCGTCCTGCTGCCACGTCGTCGCGAAACTCGGTCAACGCAGCAACACGCTCAAGTTGTAAGCGCGCATATTCAGCGCGGAGGTCGCGATACTTTTTGGCATGGCGCGGATAATGGCCGTCGTGAGAACCAAGGATGTCTTCGGCGAAGAGATACTGCGCATCGCAGCCGGCGCCGGCACCCATGGACATCATGAACAACGAGGTTCGAGCCGAGATGGCTGAAGCGACTTCGGCCGGTACGACTTCGATTTCTGCGCCGAGCGCGCCCGCCTCTTCTAGGCGCTTGATCTGTCGAAAGATGTTCATCGCACTATCGGCGGTCTTGCCGACGGCACGGAACCCACCGGTCCACGTGGCCTTCGACGGAATCAGACCGACATGGCTCATGATCGGAAAGCCTTCGGCGGCGAGTCGACCAATCGTTTCCAGACTGGCTACGCAATACATTGCGTCGATGCCCTTCCCATAGAGGGTGCAGGCCTCGCGGAGATAGTCATCGGTGGTAGCCAGGCGTCCGTAATCCATGCCGGTGATCATGAATGCTGTCGGTGCCGCAGCACGGATCGCCGTCAACTGCGGATTGTGTCCGGTGGTAACGATGTCAATCCCCGCTGCTTCAGCTGCTGCCGCCTCGTCAACTGTCCAAGCAAGGACGTTGGTACGTTGCACCTTGCCTTTCCCGGCGAGGAGGTCAGCGACCGTTGGTTTTGTTCGAGTCATGATTTGCGTCCGATCTGGTGTGACTGAAATTCGTTGTGAATCTGTTACTTCACGGCGCCGAGTGTGAGGCCATCGACGAATGATTTTTGAAAGAGGAGAAATACGATCAGCGTGGGAATGGCGGCCGTGATCGTCGCTGCCGAGATGAGACCCCAGTCCGACAGGTAGGTGCCTTGGAGGCCGAGCAACGATGCCGTCACCGGCATTTTGTTTTCGCTGCGCAAAACGGTGATTGACCAGAGCAGGTCGTTGAAGATCCCGGTAAAGCCGAGCGCCCCAATCGAGGCCAACGCTGGCTTGCTCAGCGGAAGGATGATCATTCGGTAGATCTGGAATGGTGTTGCGCCGTCGATAATTGCGGCCTGTTGGATCTCCGATGGGATAGCCAGCATGAAGCCGTAGAGCACAAAAACATAGAAACCGAGCCCAAAGGCTGCGTGCAAGATGATGACGGTAAAGAAACTGTCGAAGATGCCGAGTGCTTCTGCATTGCGAGCAAGCGGAATCAGCATGATCTGGGCAGGGAGCAGGTTTCCCGCCAGCATGACCAGCAGAATCGTCCGCCGAAACGGCACCTTGAATCTGCTGAGGCCAAAAGCCGCCAGCGAGGACAGTATGAGGACAAGAGCCAGTGCCGGCACCGTGATGATGAAGCTGTTGAGCATGCCTCGGCTGCCACCACCACGACCCCATGCCTCGGTGTATCCACGGAACGTAAACGTCCGCGGAAGTGACATAAGTCCGTTGCTCAATATGTCGTCGAACGAGCGGACCGACAACACCGCCACCAGCACCAAGGGTCCGATCCACAGCAGCGAGATTAAAGAGGCAGTCAGATGGAACGCAGCGGTTCTCGTCATGCGGCCGTAACTACCTCGACGCCGAATGATTTCGCCCGGCGTTAACGCATCGCGTCTGTTCATTTGGCGTCCTCTCTGAGGGCACGGACCAGGTAGATCACGATGAAACTGATGGAGAGGAGGAAGATGACAACAGCAATGGACGAGGCATAACCCAATCGCCCCGTAGCGAAGGCAGTTTGAAACATGTAGGTACTCAGCAGTTGGGAAGAGTTGTAAGGCCCTCCCTTGGTAAGCGCGTAGACAATGTCGAAGGATCGCAATGCGTCGATGACGATGACAGAAATTACAACGGAGTTGACCCCTCGAAGCTGAGGCATCGTGATGTGTCGAAAGAGTTGCCGTCGATTGGCACCATCAACCCGTGCCGCTTCGGTAAGCGCCGGATCGATCGATTTCAAACCAGCCAAGTACAACACCATGATGTAACCGGAAGACCGCCAGAGTGATGCCACCACAAGGGCGTACAGCACCGTTTTTGGTTCCGCCAGCCAGATGCGACCCAACGAGCCGAGGCCGACCGCTTGTAGCGTGTTGTTAAACAAACCCTCGGGCGCGTACAACACCCGCCACACCAACGCAGTAACAACTAGCGAGAAGATAACCGGCAAGAAGATCAGCGATCGGTACACCGCTACGCCACGCCGTTCGGCCCGGAGGAGAAGCGCTAACGACAGCCCCAACACACCGGAGAGCCCACCAAACACGATCAACCATCTGACCGTGTTTGCGAACCCCTTACGGAAAATAGGGTCGTTGGTAAGTTCACGAAAGTTGTCGAGGCCGACGGGATTCGGGGTGCCCACCCCTCGCCACTCGGTAAACGAGAGGAGGACACCCTGAACCGCTGGAGCGAAGACAACAATTGCTTCCAGCAAAAATGGCACCAAAATAAATGCAGCCACCGGCCGAGGGAGGGAATCAACCCTCCGACGATTCCGCATTCCCGGCTGCTGGAAAACCTTTCCGGTTCGCGTTCTTCCGCTCACCGCACGATCTTCCAGGGGAACAGCCATTTAAGACTTTCGGGCGTTGACCGCAGCTGCCTGCCATTCAGTCAAAATGGCGCCGATGTCGCCTGGATTGTCCATGAACTTCAGGAGAGCAGTATCGGCTGTCGGCTGCAGTTCGTCGCCGCCGTCACGATTAAAGAACTGGGTCAGATCAGCAGCAGCCTCGAGCATTGCGCGGCCTTTCAAGAACTGAGTTGTTTGCGCAGCCTTTGCCTTTGGTGAAGCTGGAACTGACGAGTTGCCCGAGGTGGTCAAGTACAACTCTTGGGCTTCTGGGGTTGCCAGGTAGCGCAAGAAGGCCTTGGTGAGCTCCGGGTTCT
>JANMEI010000836.1:0-3021 GCA_031376865.1 Acidimicrobiia bacterium
AAAACTCACCAAGCGCAAGAATGGACACCAAGGTGGTGCCGGTCACGATGCCTGGCGCGGCCAGGGGAAGCAAGATGCGGCGGGTGACACGACCGGTGCTAGCCCCTAGATCTTCTGCAATCTCAACCAACCCGGGATCAACCTGCTGGAGCGACGTCAACACCGGTAACACAAACAAGGGAAGGTATGCCGTCATCATGCCGATGAGCAAACTGCCGGGCCGGAACAACAACACGATGGGATGACCAAAAATAAGCTTACTTACTTGTGCAACCGGACCCTTGTTGCCAAGAATGCCTGCCCACGCGTAAATGCGAACGGTGAAACTGACGAACGAAGGAAACAACATCAACACGGTCAGCCAGCGCTGTGCGCCGGCCCGAAAGCGAGAGATTGCTAACGCTGTGGGAATACCGAACAGTATGCACAACGCAAGGCTGGCCATCGATAACGCTGCTGATCGGACAAATACAGGTCGATACAGATCAGAAAACAACAGCCGATACGGCCTGAGTGTTCCAGTGATGCTGACATCTTGGGTGAGCGAGTCCGCTTTTCCAAACGAGTACGCCACTAACACCAGTAGCGGCGCGACGAATCCAATCAGCGCAAATGAAAAGTCCGGCACACTCAAGAGTCGGCCAACCAATGAACGACGGGGATGTCGAGCTTGATTGACCGACTGAGGTTCGCCAGTTATGCCGCTTTGAACGCGTCCCACGTGGTTTGCCACAGTTCCTGAGCATCACCCAATACGTCATGAAACACGATTCGTGATCGTACGTCTGCTGACGGATTGAGAACCGGGCTGGTTCGCAACGCCTCCGTGATGGCTTCGTTGGTGCTCATCACGCCAGGTGACGTGACGGTGTTGATGAAGTCTGCGTACTGGGCGGGTTCAAGCGCAAAGTTGACATACGCCTTTGCGAGGTCTTCTCGTGGGCCCTTCAATACCGCAAGGCCTTCAAGGTACGCAACCTGACCTTCGCTTGGGTCCACCCAGACGATGTTGGGGTCTTTCTGTTGAGCCGCGTAAATGTCGTACGCATCGGCCCACGCCATCACCAAATCACCACTGACCAGTTGTTTGCCAGGCTCGACGGCCAGCGCCAGCAGGTTTGGTTTGATGGCGGCAAGTTGTTCGGCGACCTTTTTCAAATCTGCCGGGTCTTTTGACGATGGGTTGAGACCCAACGACGTGAGGATGGAACCCATCACGCTGCGCTGGTAATCCAGTAAGCCGACCTTGCCTTTGTACGTGCCCATGATCTTGTAGAAGTCGGCCCAGGAAGCGGGTGCTTCTGTGACCAGATCTTTGCGGTACGCAAACCCGGTTCGTCCGTAGTCGGTTGCTGCGAATCGCGTGTTGCTTGGGTCCCACGACTTCGACGTGAACTCTTTGTCGATGTTTTTGAAGTTCGGCACGGCATCGCCAAATTCAGCCAGGACGTCGAGGGCGACCAGCGCCGGAAACGTCGTGCCGTCGACGAGCAGCAGGTCAATATCGCCGCTGCGACCCTTGGCCTTCGCAATCGAGTCATCGGATGATTGCCACGGAACTTCGTTGACCTTTGCCCCAGGAAATGCTTCGGCAAATGCTGAGTACGTCCCTTTGCCAGCCCAACCGACGAAGTTCAAAAAGTTCAGGGTGCCGGTAAGGTTCGCTGCGCTTGCGGCTCCCACGGTGGTGGGGGATGCCTCACTGGCTGGCGGTGCTTCGCTCGCTGGTGCGGCATCGGATGACTGGGCCGCATCGGTTGTCGCTGGCTCAGCGCTATCGCTACCGCAAGCGGCCAGCACCGCTGGCAATCCCGGTATAACGACTCCGGCGATGGCAAGCCTGCGGAGGAGTTCTCGCCGACTCATCGGGTTTGGCTCATTCATGTGGGTAACTCGTTTCCGTTGTAGTGGTTGAATCAATTCAACAGGTATGCATACGTATGAGTTGCAACGACGTCGCATGAGGGGATCAGGTCAGGTCCTTAAAGACAAAGTAGCTGTTCACATCCGGGGTTTCGACCACCAACCGTCGTTGCTGAAGGGCAACTAAGAACGCTCAGGGGAACTAAGAACGCTCTGGTGAGTTTGGCATCGGCAGCTTGGGGCCCGGTATGCGAAGGTCACCGCGGCGGCGGGTGATTCCGTTGGCATCGAACCAGCCAACCAACGGCAATATGTACTTCCGGGTGGTTCCCAACACGTCGCGAATCTGAGCAACGGTGATGCCATCTGGATGGTCGGCAAATACAGGCGCAACCAACACCGCTGCCTGCTGTAACGCGGCTGGAGCAAACCACACGCCATCGGCTGACACCACGAGGCCCCGGCGAATCAACTCGCGTAACTCGGCCTTATCAACCCCGGAAGGGTCGGGCGGTTGAAACGGAGACGCCAGTAGCGCTGCAATATACGGATGATCAGCGAGCGGGTCGCGAACCTCGCCACGCTTCACTCGACCGTCTCGTAGCGAGATACCTTCGTCGTGTAGATCGGGCAAAACGGCGCGAGCTCGGTCATCCAATTGTGCAGGATCGAGTCCTAATGCA
Source organism: Acidimicrobiia bacterium (assembly GCA_031376865.1). Classification (GTDB taxonomy): domain Bacteria; phylum Actinomycetota; class Acidimicrobiia; order Acidimicrobiales; family JANYDT01; genus JANNBN01. The sequence goes on from JANMEI010000836.1 coordinate 2,547, forward strand.
CCCGCTGATTCAGTACGTGTACGTATTGACTCGCACATTGCCTGGTACGCAGGTTCTGACACCGCCCACTTGCCAGCGACCACACGGCCCACCCACGTGAACGGGCTGAGTCGGCCCAGTTGTTCTAGCTCCAACCAGCCTCGCTCACTCACCAATCGCTCGACGGTGGCATCGGGCGTATTGCCTGCAGCAGCGCGCCTGGGGTCGACATCGAGCACTTCGATCCCGCCGATGGTTTCCTCTCGTCCATAGTCGCGCAGGATCGCGCGATCACCGGGTAGTAACGGAAGCGGGATTGGTAGGTGGATTCGCACAAACCCGCTGGTTCCTCCCGCGAGGGAAGTGTCACCCAATACCCTGACTTTGACGGGAAACTCGCCGCTGCCAATAGCGAGCGCGAACGCACCGCGACGTGACACATCGTGATCGACTGCAGCCAGAACATCGAGCCGCGCATCAAACCGAGTGGTTCGAT
>JANMEI010000860.1:0-3984 GCA_031376865.1 Acidimicrobiia bacterium
CAACCATCAAGTCGAGGTGACGAGCTGAACGCTTCACGGGGTCGCGCTGGATCTCTTGGATCTTGACCTCGTGGCTTTTGCCATCCAACACGATGGTGAAGTGCTGCGAACGTGACTCGGTGGTCTTGAACGCCAACGACACCTGATGGTGATCCAAGGTGATCGACACTGGCGTCATGCCCTTGCCGTACACAACGGCAGGAAGCTTGCCAGCAGCACGCAGACGACCAGCATCGGCAGAGCCGGTTCCGGTACGGAGTTCAGCGTTGAGGGTGATGTCAGCCATGGCGTGTGAAGATCCTTCGTGTAACCGGTTGAATTCCGTTCAGATGCACGGCACCGGGCGCAGCCCCTCGAGGAGAGCCGGACAAGACTAGCTGCTCAGATTGTCAGTTTCGACCAACTTGCAACCGGCAGGCAACACGTCTGATTTTCAGACTAGCCATCGAGGCTAAGCCTGGTTTTCGCCGCCAAAAATATCGGATACCGACGAATCGCTAAACACTGCAGCGATAGCCGAGGCCAGCAACGGGGCGATAGAGAGAACCTCAATCTTGTCGCACTGTTTTTCGGTCGGCAGCGGAATCGAGTCGGTGACGATGACCTTGTCGAAGACCGAGTTTTTAATGCGATCAATCGCGGGCCCCGACAACAAACCGTGGGTAACCGCTGCCCAAACCTCAGTTGCACCGTGACGCTTCAACAACTCGGCGGCTGCGCACACGGTGCCGCCAGTGTCGATCATGTCATCGACAATCACACAATGGCGACCATCGACATGGCCCATGATGTCGAGCGCTTCGACGGTATTGACTTTCGACGCAGATCGGCGCTTGTACACCGATGCAACGTCTGCGTCGAGGTGTTTGGCCATACGTTCTGCCACCTTCACCCGGCCCGTGTCCGGTGACACGATGACCGAGTCTTTTGGCAATGTGTGACGCAAATGATCAACCAACACCGGCATCGCCGTCAGATGGTCAACCGGGATATTGAAAAAGCCCTGGATTTGTCCTGAATGCAGGTCGAGCGTGACCACCCGGTCGGCTCCGGCAGTCGTCAACATGTCCGCAATCAATTTGGCGGTGATTGGTTCGCGACCGGCAGCTTTGCGATCCTGCCGGGCATACCCGTAAAACGGGATGACCGCCGTGATTCGTTTGGCCGATGCACGCTTGGCCGCATCGATCATGATTAGCTGTTCCATGATCGCATTGTTGACCGAACCCGAATGGGTCTGCATCACGAAGAAGTCCATCCCGCGGACGCTTTCGCCGAACGTGCAACGGATTTCGCCATTGGCGAAATCAACCAGGTTGGAATTGCCCAAAGTAAGCCCGAGGTGCTTGGCCACATCGGCAGCCAGTTCTGGGTTCGTGCGTCCGGTATACAGCGCAAGGCGCTTCTTAGGGGTTGCTTCCATCGGTGGTGGCGGCTCCAATGCGGCGAAGAATCAGACCTCACACTACCGATCGAAAACAGACCTCGCTGACGACACCGATGAGGTTGCCCCCGCAGGAACAGTTAGCTCGTAAAAAATGGACCGGTGCGAACACCGGGACCCACCTTGGAACCGGGCTCCAAAACAGCAAACGGACCGACCACGGCACCAGCTTCGATCGTCGATGAACGAGCCACTGATTGTTCGACTGTGACCCCTTCGCCAACGATCGTGTCGACCAGGCGAGTGTCGGGCCCGATCTCTGAGCCAGCCGCGATCTGCGTTGAACCTTGCAGGATCACTCCGGGGAACAACGTGACGTCGGGGGCAATCCGAACGGTCGCGTCCACATAGGTTCGAGCTGGATCGATCATGGTGACGCCGCTAGCCATCAACGCGGCATTGGTGCGGCGACGAAGCTCGGCTTCAACGTCAGCTAAGTGAAGCCGATCATCAACACCCATAGCTTCGGCAGGGTCGCTCACGGAGAAGGTTCCCACGGAGTAACCGGCATCGACCAAGACGCTGATGACCTCTGACAGCGAACCTCCATCGGCGCTTCGAGTGACGCGACGTAACGCCGGTGCCAGCAGCGCAAGGTGGATCACCATCACCCCGGTGTCGCATTCGTGCTCGACGCCCTCGGACCAGTCGAAGTGCATTCTCGCCACGTCGGGGTTGATCACCGCTTCGACTCGATCACCGCGTCCTCGAATAACAACGCCGTGACCATCTGGGTCAACCAGTGTGGCGGTGAGCAACGTGGCGATGTGACTACTTGATCGGTGCGCTTCGATAAGTGCACGTACGGTAGCTTCAGAAATCAATGGACGGTCGCTCGGAAGAATGACCAGATCGGTCACTTCATGATCGACACCTCCGAGGAGGTCGCTACCAACCGAACCAACCCGCAGGTCGAAATCGTCATCCAACGCCGTGACGGCGACCGCAATTGCATCGGCGGTACCCAGCGGCTGCGGTTGGGTAACGAACGAGATGTTCATATCTGTTGGAACTTCTTGCTGCAGTACTTTGGCGACCCGGTCGACCCCGCTGGACACCACTACGACGGCGCGATCAACTCCGCTGAGGTGCAACGTTTCGAGCGCCTGCCCAGCCAACGTTCGCCCACAAATACGGTGGAGCGGTTTCGGCCGAGCGGACTTCATAGCCAATGCGTCGCCGGCCGCCATCACGATACCGACGAACGAATGGGCTTCTCCCGGCCGGGGGGTCGATGAAGTCATACATCTCGTCTAACACGGACACGGTGGTGTTGAACACCGATTTCAGGTAGATCTACGTTCCGGGAGAAGGATTCGAACCCTCATTCTCTGGACCAAAACCAGATGTCCTGCCCTTGGACGATCCCGGAGCAACTGCTAACGCGCTAGGCGCAGCGTCAACCTTATCAGCGTCTCACTGGTCAATCATGGCGTTGTTTGCGGAACCGTAGCGATGGGACTGTCGGGTACTGGATCCGTCTCTATCGGCTCTGGTGCCGCCGGCTGATCAGGTGCCGCCGATGGGAGGCCGGGCAATTGCACGATTGGGAGGGAGCACCGGGCGGTCCCATCGAGGCAGTCAAAATCATCAAGATGAAAGGGCGGAACCCGCGTCTGCCCGTTAACCATCAACTCGAGAAACTGACCGTCAGCCTCAAACGTCACCGAACCAACTCCAGGAGATCCAAGCAACGCTGTCAATGCAATTTGTCCGATGATTTTCTGGACGGCTTCGGACGGCAACTGACGCAGGGCGCCAAGTTGATCCGTCAAGTTGATCTGCGCCATCCCATCCCTCACGATCACGGGAATATCGAGCTCATCCATTTCTTGGATTGGGGACGTAAAGCCGCTCGATTCCTCGCCACTGAACACACCGTTGCGAAGGAAATTGAGTGCCTCCTGGACACCTCGTTCGGGCTGGCTTGGGTTTTCGTTTCCTTGACGCTCGAGCGCTGAGAATTTGCCGTTGCGGAGAAAGAACACTCGAACGGGAGGTACCACCGGCGAAGCCAGACCAAGAACCAAGGTTGTGGTTGCCACATCTTTTCGCGGGACCTTAACCGGGGTGCTGCTCGTCGGCACCCCACATGCTGCTAAGACTGCCGCCAATACCAGTGAACCTACGATCTGTCGCCGAGCTGCGAGTTTTCCGATCATGAGGGCCGCCCCTCAACTCGGTCGAGTTGTTGCGTATCGAGTGCGCTTAAATGATCGGCTGACGGTGGGTCAGCTTCAGTGATGATCACAACAAAACGTGCTCCCATGCCTGGAGCGTCTTCTACCCACACTCGCCCACCATGCAAACGGACGTGCTCGCTGACCAACGAAAGCCCTAGCCCTGTGCCTTTGGTATTGGCGGTTCGTTGCACACTGCCTCGCCTGAATCGTTCGAACACAGCCAGCCGTTCTTCGGGGGGAATACCGGGACCATCGTCGTCAACTGAAATCCGCAGTTGTTTGTCGCCAGACTCGTTCCGAATCGAACTCAGTGTGATCGCTGTTGCTCCCCCACCATAATTTTGTGCGTTTTGCAGC
>JANMEI010000017.1:0-3812 GCA_031376865.1 Acidimicrobiia bacterium
CGTTGTTCATGCCGATCGTTGCCGTTGGCACTGCTGGGCTAGAAGCTTTCAGCCTCATCCGTCGTTTGCGCTAGGAACTCAAGGTCAACACGACCGGTGGTGCGTCCAACGTCAGTTTCGGGCTACCAAACCGTCACGTCATCACCGGCACGTTCTTAGCAATGGCGATGAGCAATGGGTTGACCTCCGCGATTATGAACCCGATGCACGCCGAAGTGAAAAGTGCAGTGATGGCCGCCGACGTGTTTTCCGCCCAAGACCCCAACTGCGCCGCATGGATTCGTGCCAATCGTGACCCAAATGCTCCCACCGGCCGTGATGGTCGCGAGGGTGGGCGCCGCGGACGACGGGGCTGACACAACCCACGAAACGGGGTTTGTGATCGGGTAGTAAGCGAACATATCAAATGCCCAAAATCGTATTCACTCCGTCAGGTCATCAGGCCGATGTCGCCGTTGGCGCAACGGTGCTGGATGTGGCGCGTCAGCTGGGCGTCGACATCGACTCGGTTTGTGGAGGGCGAGGCATCTGTGGCCGTTGCCAAATCACGCCGGGCAGTGGATCGTTTCCCAAATGGGGTATGACGGTTGGCGTCGACGCGCTTTCTGCTCCAACGAACACCGAAACGGATTACCGCGGCAAGCGTCCGATGGTTCCAGGCAACCGCCTGAGTTGCTCGGCAACCGTGTGCGCCGACGTCATCATCGACGTTCCAGCGACGTCGCAGGTGCACCGACAGGTAGTCCGCAAGTCGGTTGACCTGACGGGTGTCGTGGTCGATCCGATCGTGACCCTGCATTACTTGCAGCTTGGTCCCAACGACGAGGGCATCAGCGCCACGCATCTGGTCCGTGATGGCTTACGTGCCCAGCACAACATGTCCTCATCGACGATTGACGACCGGTTGTTTCCAACAATCGTCAGTGTGCTGAACAAAGAAAAGGGGCACGTTACCGTTGCGGTGCAAGGCGCTCAATCGGAGCACCCCTTGGTGACAGGTATTTGGGTTGGGTTTGTCGATGCCATCTACGGCATGGCTGTCGACATTGGTTCAACCACCATCGCTGGTCACCTGTGCGATTTATCAACCGGTGAAGTTGTAGCTAGCGGTGGGCGAATGAACCCGCAAATTCGCTTCGGTGAAGACCTGATGAGCAGGGTCTCGTACGTGATGATGAACCCGGGCGGTGAGAAAGAACTGACGTCGTCGGTTCGCACTGCGCTCGACGAGTTAGCAGGCGAGTTGTGCGCCGAAGCCCACATCGAGCGCGACCAGGTATTGGATTGCGTGTTTGTCGGAAACCCTGTCATGCACCACCTACTACTTGGCTATGACCCGGTGCCCCTGGGTCAGGCTCCGTTTACGTTGGCGACCGACGAGGCGGTGCACGGGCGAGCAAGTGAACTAGGAATTGATCTGCCGTTTTCGTCGTTCTACGTGGGGCCATGCATCGCCGGTCACGTTGGTGCCGATACCACTGCCGCAATGTTGGCCGAAGGACCTCACCGTGGTGACGAGTGGCAGTTGCTGGTCGATGTGGGTACCAACGCCGAAATCGTGCTGGGCAATCGACACGCTGCCTTTGCTGCTTCAAGCCCTACCGGTCCAGCATTCGAAGGCGCCCAACTTGTGAGTGGCCAACGTGCCACCGCTGGGGCGATTGAACGTGTACGTATTGATCCGATTACGCTCGAACCACGGTTGCGAGTCATTGGATCTGAACTGTGGTCAGACGAACCAGGCTTTGCCGAGTCGATCGCCAAAACTGGCGTCACGGGCATTTGTGGTTCCGGCATCATCGAAGTGGTTGCCCAGATGTATTTGACCGGCATCTGCGATCAAGACGGTGTTGTGCAAGGCGCGCTGGTCAACACCTCCAATCGCATTGTCGCCGAAGGTCGTACGTTTACCTATGTTCTTTGGGGTGATGCTGGAGCTGACGATCGGCGGGTCGTGGTCACTCAGAACGATGTCCGGCAAATTCAGTTGGCGAAGGCTGCACTTCGGGCCGGTATCGACCTGTTGATTGAACACGCCGGGCATCCTGCCGTGTCTGATATCAGGTTGGCCGGGGCATTCGGGGCACACATCGACCCGCTGCATGCCATGGTGCTTGGCCTCGTGCCCGACGCACCGCTGGACGGTGTTCGCTCCTTTGGAAACGCCGCCGGCGGCGGGGCCGTCCGAGCGTTGCTCAGTGCGTCGCTGCGAGACGAGCTGGAACGTTCGGCACGAGCAGTTACCAAGATCGAAACGGCGACGGAGCCGCGGTTTCAAGAGTTGTTTGTTGGAGCAATGGCGTTTCCGCACGCCAGCGCGCCATCGCCGCAACTTTCTACGCATGTCACACTGCCCGAACGTCGGGCCAGTGCCGAGTCATCACGGCGCGGTCGGCGCGCCAGAGGTTGAAAGGTCCAACCATGAATGCACCAGAGGCTCCACAGGCACCGCAGGGTCGTCGTAGTGGTGGACGCTCCGCACGACAAGAGCTGCGCGCCTCAACCGCGATCGCTCGCGAACCGTTTCTGACGCGTTCGTTGAAACCAGTCGAGATGGTCAGTGACGAAGGTTTGGAGATCATCGAGGCTAACGCCAACCTGTTGTTGGCCGAAGTTGGCGTGGTCATTCGCGATTACCCGTCAGCGTTGAAGGTGTTTGCCGATGCTGGTGCCGATGTCGACGGCGAAGTGGTCCGATTCCCCAACGGACTCGCCCGCAAGATTGTGCAGGCCACCGCCCCGTCGATGTACGTCCAGCACGCGCGAAACCCGGCCAACAACGTCAACATTGGCGGCCCACATACGGTCTTCGCCCCCAACTATGGGTCGCCGTTTGTTCAAGACCTTGATCGTGGCCGACGGTATGCCACCATCGAGGATTTTCAAAACTTTGTGAAGCTGGCGTACATGTCGCCCAACTTGCATCATTCCGGCGGCACGGTGTGCGAGCCCGTCGATGTACCGGTTTCGAAACGTCACCTCGACATGGTGTACTCGCACCTGAAGTACTCGGACAAGCCGTTCATGGGCTCGGTTACTGCCGCGTCTCGGGCGGCTGACAGTGTGGAGTTAGCCCGCATCGGCTTTGGTGGCGACCTGGCCGACCGAACGGTGATGACCAGCTTGATCAACGCCGCCAGCCCGATGGTGTGGGATGCGACCATGTTGGGAGCCGCCGAAGTGTATGCACGCGCCAACCAGGCCTGCATCATCACCCCATTCATTTTGGCTGGTGCCATGTCGCCGGTCACCAGCGCAGGCGTCGCAACGCAAACGTTGGCCGAGTCGTTGGTTGGTATGGCGTTCACCCAGCTGATCCGACCTGGTGCACCCGTCATATTCGGTTCGTTTGCCTCGTCGATGTCGATGCAAACGGGGGCGCCAACGTTTGGAACTCCCGAGCCAGCCATGGTGCTGTATCTGGTGGGGCAGCTTGCTCGCCGCTTGGGTGTGCCGTTCCGTAGTGGCGGGTCGTTGTGTGCGTCGAAGGTTGCCGATGCTCAGGCTGCTTACGAAAGTGCTGCGACGATGATCCCGACCATCATGGGTGGCGTCAACTTCGTGCTGCACGCCGCCGGTTGGTTGGAGGGTGGTTTGTCGGTTGGTTACGAGAAGTTCATTTTGGATGATGATCAACTTGGTATGCATGCAGTGTTTACCAAAGGCATCGACATGAGCGAAAACGGTTTGGCGATGGATGCATTGCGCACCAACCCGGCCGGCAATCACTTCCTGGGCACCGAACACACGCTGCGCAATTTCGAAACAGCATTTGCTCGGTCAGAGGTAGCAGACAACAACAGCTACGAGCA
>JANMEI010000111.1:0-4854 GCA_031376865.1 Acidimicrobiia bacterium
CCGCAACGGTGGGCCACGCGAGAACAATTGGGTAGTGACCGATGTTGACGGGAACGTGCTTCGCAAAGCTACCGAGGCAGATAGACATCTTTGTCCTCGAACGATTGTCAACGATACCCGCCTTATCGAGCGGCTTGAGAGTCGATGGAAACCAGAGGATTGGTGGTAGCGGCCGTCCCGTTGAAACTCATCGTGGTAACGCCAATGGGGTGGTGGCGACTGATGCTTCGGAGTTGTTTTCTGGGGTGTTTGATGAAACGTGTGTGTTTAAGCGTGCACTAACGGCGGCTGAGGTGACGACGTTGAACACGACGAATTGTGCTGGTGGGTCTGGTGGGGGTGTGGTGTCGAAGCGTGCGTATACGTACAATCCTGATTCGTCGGTGCAGTCCACGACGATCACGCAGCCGGGGAATACGGCGGCTGGGTTGTATCAGTACACTTATGATCGGGGTGCCCGGCTTCGCTCGGTGACGGCCCCGAACGCTGTGGTGACCGTGTATACCTATGATGCGGCCGGGAACCGGACCACGGCCGGTGCAAGCTCGTTCTTTTATGATCAACGGAATCGTTTGATGTCTGGTGCGGGGACGACCTATAACTGGACGCCACGCGGCACGTTGGCTTCCACAACGGGGACTGGGGCGGCAACGTATGCTCATGACGGGTTGGATCGTTTAACTCAGGCTGGCACAGTGGGCTATGCGTATGACAGTCTTGATCGTGTGACCACCCGGACTGTTGCCTCTGTCGCAACACCGTTCTCCTACGCCGGTGTCGAAAAGGACCCGGTCGCGGAAGGAACGAGCACGAAGTATTTGCGTGGACCGTCCGGGCAGTCTGTGCATGGGATCATTCGTGGTGGAACTATGACGTTTGCTGGCGCTGATCGTCATGGTGATGTTTCCTTCACGCTGTCAACAACCGGTGCAGTAGTTGATACCAAGGTGTCTGACCCGTTCGGAAAACCCCTCGGCGTTACCGGTTCGAATCCGAATATTGGGTTTCAGTCTGATTACACTGACCCCGCCAACGGGTTGGTCTGGATGGGCGCACGCTGGTATAACCCGAACACCGGAACGTTCACCGCACGCGACACCATGCCCGGCTCAGTAGGTGCCTACGCCACCATGAACCGATACACCTACGGGCTGAACAACCCACTCAAATATGCTGACCCGACCGGCCGATACAACATCGACATGACCCCGGGAGGCGGGGCTTACCCCACCCAGATTGTCGACCCGCCCGACGACGGATGGTTCGACGATTCGTTGAACGGCAGAACCCAACGCGGTGAACGCGACGCTACTGTATTGATTTATGACGATGCAGATGGGAACCCAGTTTTTGTTGTTGTGACCGATATTGGTTCGGTGATTTCAACAGCTACGACAACTGTATGGACGTCTTTTGACTCGTCGAATCCCAGGACGACGACCTCGTCGTCTCCAACTATTGCCGGGGCGGAAGCCCCGGCCGGTCGTCCAGCGAGTTTTGGTGATGGGCGTCAGGGTTTTGTGGATTCGCAAGGGAATTGTTACAAAGATGAAAACGGGAGCTTGTTGCCGAAGGGTGATCGGCAGATTTACGAGTGTCTGGATATGAGTCCCGCTGAAAAGGAAAAGGCAAGGAAAAAGGCGAAGGAGAAACCCGAAAACAACCCAAAGCCGATATCTCCAGATCTTTCAGCTAACCAATGGATTTCAGTCGTTGGACAAGCAGCTCGAGCTATTGGCCAGGAGAAGCAGGCGAACCGTAAACGTGACACGCTCGGTTCGGCGTTCGGAACCTGCTCCGGGGGCGGAGCCGCGTTATTCTTTGGTTTCGAGGCGCAGGAATGTGCGACTTGGGTTGCGGGCGAGTTGGTCCGAACGAAGTCGATAGGGTACTCAATTGGTTTGCAAGCATCAGTCGGAATAGGGGAAGCTGGTTTAGTGAGTAACGCAAAAACGGCCGAAGAGCTGTTAGGGTGAAACGCTTGTCTTACGGGAGCCGGTGGGATCGGGGTATTACAAGTTTGTGTTTCGATTTCGTTCGACTCATCAACGGGTGAAACGACGGTCCCGGATGGGAATATCGTTTGGTCGATCAGCGGGGGAATTGGAAAGGGTGTCGGCGGTGGCGTCGCAAGAGGCATCGTTTACGCTGAGAGGACCAACTAAGATGTCGACGATGCGGTGTTTTGCGAAGCGAGGGGCGTGGTTGTGTCGGGTGATGTGGTTTCCCTTCGTTTTGTTTGGGTGCACTTCGCAAACTGGTTTAGCTGTTTCCTCGGTAGCCCCCTCCGATAACCGGATCGCATGCTTGTCGGATAGATGTTCACAGATTGCGGAGGCATTGGAGCTTTCCAATGTAAAGACATTTCGTGCTTTCACGTTGTCGTTGTCAGGTCCAAGTGGAATCAGGGAATTTACGCCTTTGATTAATAGTTTCGCTCCGACGTTGTTGATTGTTCCGAAGGGCAGCGTTGAGTCGTTCACTGAGTTCTCGGTTGAGAAGTTGGAGTTGTCCGAGGGTTCGTTTGAGAACCTGAAGATCGATATCGAACGGATCGCGTCCGAAGGAGGAAGCGTATCCCGGGGAGAAACCCTGATTTCGGACTTAACTTCGTTGCACGATTCTATTGTTGTCGGCGAAAAATTGTCGGGCATGTGGATCTCGGGGTCGGAGGACCTTTTGGGCCCAAATTTTCTGAATAGGTCGGTTCTCTCGGAATCTAAACTTCTCCTTGGGGATTTCTTCACCCAAGTAGGAGGTGATGAGCTCGACATTTCCTTGGACGACTTGATTGCGAACGATCCGGATGTGATCGTCTACACGGATTCAGTTTCGATGGCTGCCAGCCCCGAGCAGATCAACTCAGATCCTCGTTGGAAAGAACTAAGAGCCGTAAAAACTGGACGCGTTATTCAAATGCCCAACTCCGATCTTCAAGGTTACGGGCCGGCAGATTATCGAACATTTTTCGAAGCGACTCGCAATATCTATCGCTAGTGAGGGGATGTGTCTTTCGTGTTTTAGTGATTGGAATTGTCCTTATTTCTGGGTCTTCATGCGGGCGTGATTTGAAGCGCGGGCTGTTGCAACTTTCGCCTGAAATTCAAGCAATCATAGGTGAACATCCAGACACCTGCATTGTTGTAGCGGGTGATCTAGGAAACCTCCGAAACTTCACCAAAAATCCTGACGGAACAGATAATTCTGGGTTCTTGACGATTCCAATTGGTGAAGAGTGGGGAGCATGATCTGGCACCAGGGGTCGATAGTATTGGAGGCTCGGGCGATTCGATACGAGTGGGCTGCGTCGATACTGCTGATGTCGAAGCTTTGATTCCGCAAGCGCGTAGAGACATCAAGCAGCTCTCTCAGCGAGTGCAAATGTGGGTTCGAGCGAAGCAAGGTTGGCGGGAAGAACTTAATCTTGAGTTTGCTTTGCCTCAACCTAGTGTCATGATTCAGAAGTAGCTCGCGTTTTGTGGTGGGAGTGTTCATGCTTGTTCTATGGGAACGCGTGGTCGCAAGGCAGCACCGATCGAGCTCACGGTTGAGGATCGTGAGACGTTGGAGAGGTGGTCGCGTCGGCCGAAGGCACCGCATGGTGTCCGTGATCCTGCCCCGGTTTTTTGGACACGGGTTTTTGTGAGATCTAGGGCGGCTGTCGGCCTTTGGCCTTTCCTCGTCGCAAGTAAACAATCGAGGCGGGCCCATCTCGCGCTGGATGTTGGTCCGATGTGTAGTTCCCTGACTTAACTGGGTGTGCCTGTCAGACTGGAACGGTGATTGCTCTTCCAGCAGGTTTCGCCGCCCATGTCGCCAACATCGGAATCAAGGACAGCTCCACCGACTTCTTGGTGATTGCCGCAAATCAGACAGTTCCCGGTACTGGGGTGTTTACCCAGTCACGCTTCGCCGGCCCGTCAATCGGTGTGTCGCGCCGTGCTGTTGCCGATGGACAGTTGGCAGCTTTTGCGGTCATTTCGAAAAATGCCAACGTTGCCAACGGAAAAGCCGGTGCCGAAGATGCTGACGAGATCGCCAAGTCGGTAGCAAAGATTGTTGGCTGCGCACCCCACGATGTGTTGTTGGCGTCCACTGGCGTAATTGGTCGACGCTATCCGATGGAACGAATCCGTGATCATCTCGCTTCGATGGAGACCCCGTTCACGGTGACAGATGCAACCGTATGCGCGCAGGCAATCATGACCACTGACACAAAGACCAAGGTGGCACAGGCTTACGTTGGTAACTCATCCATCGTTGGGATCGCAAAAGGTGTCGGCATGATCGAACCTGACATGGCGACGTTGATCGTATTGTTTATGACTGACGCCCGCCTTGCACCGGGAGAGTTGCGGCCGATGTTTAAGCAGATCATGGACACCACGTTTAACTGCGTTTCCATCGATACCGATACGTCCACCTCCGACACCGCAGCCATCATGGCGTCGGGCGTTGCGGGCTCGGTTGATCGGGTTGCGTTTGCCACCGCTCTGGAAGCCGTTGCCCTGTCGTTAACGAAGCAGATTGCGCGTGATGGTGAAGGGGCAACAAAACTATTGACCGTCACCGTGGATTATGCCCGTGATGTTGAGCAGGCCAAGACCGTCGCCAAATCGATCGTCAACTCGCCATTGGTGAAAACAGCCGTTCACGGTGCCGATCCCAATTGGGGTCGGGTGGCAATGGCTGTCGGCAAGTGCCAGCAATACACCGACATCTCGCCAGACCGTGTCGTGATTCGTTTTGGCCAGCAAGAGGTCTACCCGCAACAGGTCGACGCCGAAGGTCTCTCAGATCTCAGCGCTTATATGCGCACTGATGAAGTTCATATCCACGTGTCATTGAATACCG
>JANMEI010000151.1:0-3792 GCA_031376865.1 Acidimicrobiia bacterium
ATCGAAAGGTTCCGCAGAGCCAAGCGCTCATCATCAACAAGATGAATGACCGTCTCGATGTCAGTTTCACCGGCGCGACGTCGCTACCCATTATTCACAAGGCGGAGGTCATGGACATCGGGGTGCGGGTCATCGAAGTTGCCAAAGACGGGACCGACGGGTTGATCTGTCGAGACAACATTCGCGCCGACATTCGTGTCAGCTTCTACATCCGTGTGAACCCGGTAAAAGAAGACGTGTTGAAGGTCGCCAAACTGCTCGGTGTCGCAAACGCCAGCAACAGCGAGGCCCTGTATCTGTTGTTCAGCGCGAAGTTTGCAGAGGCATTGAAGACCGCAGGCAAACAGCTGGAGATCGGCGAGCTTTACGAGAAGCGTGATCTGTTTCGGGCAAACGTCATCAAAGTGATTGGCGAAGACTTGAACGGCTTCGTGCTGGACGACGTCGCCATCGAATATTGCGAACAAACGCCGATGAGCCAGCTTGATCCCAACAACGTGCTCGATGCTGAAGGTATTCGAAAGATCACCGCCATCACCACCGGTCAAGCAATCGAGACCAATATTCATAAGCGTGAAGCTGAAAAGCAAATCAAGGCCAAAGACGTTGAAACGCAACAGGCGCTGTTCGAAATGGAACGCCAAGAAAAGTCAGCCGAGTTTCGTGCCAACCGAGAGATGGCAACCGCCAAAGCTCGCGAAGATTCACAAATCGCCATGGTCGAGGCTGAAGAGCGTTTGAAGTCTGAACAAGCTCGTCTGCGTACTGACGAGCAAGTTCGTGTACAGGTTGAAAATGTCCAGCGCGAAGTAGAAGTTGCTACGAAGAACCGCGAGCGCGTCATTGCCATCGAAGGTGAAAAGGTCGAAAAGGCTCGTCAGCTCGAAATCGTCAGCCGGGAAGTAGAAACGCTCGCTGCTACGAAGGACTTGGAATCAGAAAAGGGTCGCGTGGCAGAGCTTGCCAAGGGGCGCATCGCCATTGAAAAGACTGTCGCCGAACAAGAAGAAGCGATCAAGACCATGCGTATGGTGGAAGAGGCGCAACGCAGCAAGGACGCAACCATCATCCTGGCCAGCGCTGATGCTGCTGCCAAGGTAAGCGTGGCCGAAGCCGAAGCTACCTCTGCTGCTCGCCGAGGCGAGGGTGAAGGTCAGGCGCTTGAGGCCAAGCTGAAGGGCGAAGCCGCTGGCTTGCGTGAAAAGGCAGAAGCCATGAAGCAGCTTGAGGGAGTGGGCAAGGAATACGACCTCGCCGTGCGAAACATCGATGCCAACACCCAGGTCCGGTTGGCAACGGTTGATGCTCAGCGCATCACGGCAATCAAGCATTCCGAAGCAATGTCGAGTGCGTTGCAGAAAGCCAACGTATCTATCGTCGGTGGTGCTGACATGTTCGTCGACCGCGTGATGAACGCATCGGCGATGGGTCAGTCCATTAACTCGTTCGCTGATTCGTCGCCTGCTGCAGCCAACATCGCTGCTCCCTACATTAGTGGTGACAAGGACTTGGTTGAATTGATCGCTGGTGCTGTCGGTGGCTTGGGTGCTGCCGGTATTGCAAACCTGTCGCTGGCTCGTGTGTTGGGGCTCGCTGCTGATCGTATGGGTGGTGACGAAGCCGCCAAGCTGCGTGCTGCCGTTGGTTCTTTGGAAGCACAGGGGCTGGGCGACATAAACGTTGGCAAACTGTTCAGCGGTTCAAAGTAGCGGCTGATGGGACTGCCCCTGTGTGGGGTGCATCATGACTGAATTTTCCACTGGAGCTGAGGCGGTTGCCTCGGTCACCTCGTATGACCTTCTTCGTGAACGCCTGGCTGCAGTAGCAGAACGTCTTGCTACCCAAGCCGGTGCGTTGAACGACGAGCGCGCTGCGGTCTTTTCACCGCAGTCCATGACGTTGGCAGAACAAGATCGGGTCCACACGGATGCCGCTTGTCTGCCACGTGATGCCGTTTCTATTGGGGACTTGATGCTGCTGGGTTACAACATCCCAGCAGGTCTCGCCACCAATAGATCCGTCGACGACGTCTTTGCGATTTATCGACTGGTGCAAAAAACTGCAACCGACTGGGACGTCGTTCCTGTCGGTCGCGACGACACATCGTGGTTCTTGGGCAACGCCGCGTTCCAACGCGACTTTGGCGAGATCTATCGCTATTACGCCGATGCGCGATTGGTGTCGCTTGGCTTAGCTGGTGACGAGCTTCGAATGAGCTTCGGTATCGGCACCGGTCTCACCGACATTCGAACGCTTCGATGGAGAATGCCCCGCAACGGTTCGGGTGACCACCCGACGTATCTCGATGCCTACGGTGAGGATGAAGGGCATATCGACGCAACGTTTGACTTTGAATGGAAGTCAATCGGTCGTGAAGCACTGGTCTCGGGTCGGTGGCCACACCTGAACGTGTTTGACACGTTGTTCATCGGTGCGTCGAAAGGCGTACTGGATTTCCGGATCGATGATCCAATCGTGTCGCTCTCAGAAGGCGGTCGCAGCGTTGGTTCGGACCGGGTCAACGAATCTGAAGCTGACGTTGCTGAACATCGAATCTCTGCTGCCCGGGTGGGCGACTTGGTGTTGCTGCGGATGTTGCCATATCGCGAAGAAGAGCCGCGGTATTACGCGTACAGTCGATTGTCGCGCCAGCTTGAACGTATTGATGCCATCGGGCGCGGCTGTCGAATGTTGCCCGAGGATCAAGGGATCGTGTTCCCTGGTGGGTATTTGTTGGCCAGCGGTGAAACCCGAGTGTTTGCGACCGACGCAGCCAATTCACGCCTTATTGCGTCATACAACAGTCCTAATGGTGAAGACGTTCTGTACGCATACCGTCGGCCCGACACCGGCGGCGAGCTGCTGTGTGCCTACAACCTGGTGCGCCGCGAAATGTCTGTTCCAGTGGCCGCCATTGGTTATGCACTGTTTCCGGACGGAACGGTGGTGTGTGTTCGTGACACCGCTGAGCCGCAACGAGTGCATACTGTTGCGATCTACAGCAGTCCCTTCTGTCTGCCAGAGCTGTACGACCCAGCGGTGCAATCCGACTCGATGTTTGGTCGAGTCGGTAACAGCGAGTTGGTGTCAGGCATTAGCGAAGCGATGTCGCTTGCACATGAAAGCGGGCGACAGGGCGCGGCTGGCAACAAGGTAATCAATCGGTCCGTGTACGAGGCGGTCATCGCGCGGTCAAGT
This sequence comes from Acidimicrobiia bacterium, assembly GCA_031376865.1. Taxonomy (GTDB): domain Bacteria; phylum Actinomycetota; class Acidimicrobiia; order Acidimicrobiales; family JANYDT01; genus JANNBN01. Next base: position 3,199 of record JANMEI010000151.1, read on the forward strand.
CGTCTGCTCGATCGACATGCTTGGCTGGCCGATGCCGAGTCCAAGGGCCTCAATTCGCTATTGATCGAGTTGCGCAAGGCAGCAGGCGATGTCATCGACGAGTTGGCCACGGTTGCGTCGGGACAACGCGAAGCAGCCGTAAGTTTGGCGCAGGGCGAGCGAAACGTTGCCGACCTCTTGGCCAATTCGGAGTTGGCGCTACGCGATGCTGACGCGTTTATTGATTCGTTGACGTCTGCCCGGAAGATGATGTCAGAACTGGCCACGCTGGCTGAGGTTCGATACATTGATGCCGAGCAGGTGACGGTGCTTCGATCGAAGGTCGAAACTACCTACGCAGAGTTGGGTTCCAAAGCAGTCGAGTTTCTCGGTCGAGATGATTCGCTGAAAAGTCTGAGTGACGCGTTGCGAGGTGCTGAGAGCACTGGAATGGCCGGGCTCACTGCGGCAGCAATCAACGAACAGATTGCCGTTGTTGATGAGGCCGGCTCTCGAGTGGGATTGCTCACCGAAGTGGTGGGTGGTCTCGATGTTGCCGACGTCACCCAACGCACGACGGTGTTGGGCCGATTGTCCGAGCTTCTTGCGCAGCGC
>JANMEI010000174.1:0-5425 GCA_031376865.1 Acidimicrobiia bacterium
ACGCAACGAGTAGCACCGTCGCACCGGTGGCAGATTCGTCCGCCGTCGACAACGACACCTGCTTTAACTTCGACGACACCTTGTACGACATGGGGCGAAACACTCGGCTGGGTTGTTTGACCGAGACACGCAGCGATACCGAGCCACCACCGCTGACCGACACCGACCGCTTCGACGCTTTCATCGTGAATGCCTTCGACGCTGCTTGCGCCGAGTTGATACTCGCCGATCCGTTGGCCAGCAGCAATGCGGCAACTGACCCAGCCAGCATTCCAATCCGTCGGGAGTTCATGACGGCTCTCATGCTGCCATCGCCAATGCAAGACGAACCCGAGAGTTCACATTGAGTTTGCTGAACACGTGCGACACATGGGTATCGACGGTTCGATGGGAAATGTACAACCGCTCGCCAATCTGACGATTGGTCAAGCCGTCTGCCACGAGCTGGGCAACACGCATCTCAGCCGGACTGAGTTTTCCGGTCCCTGCAGGAGCAGCTGGAGCTGATGATTCGAGTGAAACTGGTCGGTTGAGTAGTGCTGTGTTCATGGGATGCTCCGTCTAAGAGATGATGGTTGCCAAGTGGCTGGCTTTCCATCAGCCTGAAGCATCACCCACGATCGATCTGTCACCCATACGACACTGCCCCGGTGACACCCGACACTGCGATCCTTTCGCAGCCCGTTCTTACGGGCGTTGCAAGATGAGTACGTCAACCGCGGACGCGAGCCCAGAATGCACACCGACCAGCGACACAAAATCAGCCCCGGGAATCGCAAGTACACGTACTTCTCCGACTGCCAGCACCGAAGCCGTTCGAGGCTGACGACGCATGAGGGCAATCTCACCAAATACATCGCCCCGACCAACCGTGCGCAAAAGATGTCGACCCTCTTGGTCGGACTGCCACACGTCGGCCGTGCCTTCGACGATGACAAACATTTCCAGGCCAACGTCGCCCTGGACCACGATTGGTTCATCGTGATACTCCCGAGTTCTACTTTGACGGGCCAACGACTCGAGCGCCGCCGGTTGCAACGATCGCAGAATCGCCACCCGACGCAACAATGCAATCTCCGTGACAGGAACGTTGGCGGCATCGTCAACGTTCCCCAAACCCCGGATGGCAATGACCATTGCAGCCGGAAGCAACATGCCGGTCGCAACGCACGCCCTTACCGTCGAGCCCGCCAACCATGGCACCAACACCCCCGCCGCAAACCCGAGAGTCACCAACACTTGAAACACCCCCGAAACCCGCATCAACGAACCCGCCGGGGAGGTGCGCTGCAATAACACTCGGTGCAATGAACCAAACACCGATCGACACGCTCCGGCGATGACCACAAGCACCACCGCCCCAACGACTCTCCCCTTCGTTACCGCAAGCAACGCAATCGCCAACGATCCGACGATGGCAACGATCACGAGCGGCAACATCAACCGCGTCCGGCCAACAACGCGCCGGGCAAGTATGAACGACACCAACGCTCCTACACCGTAAGCCCCGGCAAGCAGACCAGCGCTTGACTCGCTGATGCCCGCAGCAGCAGCCACGGGTAGGTACAACACGTCCAACGACCCGATCGTCAGGTAGGCGCCAAACGTCAGAATGGCTAACGTTTTTAAGGTCGGTAGACGCAACAACGCGAACTCTGATTGTGGGGATTCAAGAACCTCGTCTGCTGTTGCACTCACTACTTGCTGGATCGTGGCCAGCTCTGTTCGGCGATGCCCAGCTAACAACAACCTACCCAGAACCAACAGCAGTCCGCCCGTCAACGTGAGGATAGCCACGCCTCCTCGGACACTTACAACACTGAGTACGCCAGCCGCCATGAGCGGACCTAAGACCAGTGCGGCGCTTTCCACCCAGCCCATATGTGCATTTTGTATTGCTAACGACTCGGCGTCATGCGCCGTAGACGGAATCAATGCAAACAACGAAGCCGGTGCAGTTGTCGAATTGCATACGATAAGTCCAAGTCCCATCCACACCAAAACTTCAGGGGCGCTCACGAAGATCAGCAACGATGCCAGCAGTAACACAGCGATCCCTGCTGTCAGCTGCCGAAACGCTGCGGCAAACGGCGCATGTCGTTCTAACAACCGAGCCTGAAACGGACCAACCACGGCAGCCACAATCAAGATGGTGCTGACAAACAGGCCCGCAGTGCGCGCTCCGTTCCGTTGGTACGCATACAAAATGGTGGCGATCCATGTTGACTGCTCTGCCACCTGCTGACAGAAGAACGCTATTCCGACTGACCTGAACTCTGAAGGCGCATTGGTCGTCACGGTGCTTTTGAGCTAGTTCGCAAGCAACCTGAGTTGCCGACGATCCACGACAACAATCCGGTTGCGGGAGCGCTGAATGATTCCTTTGGCGGCCAGTTCGCCGAGCAGCCGATTGATCGTCGGGCGAGTTGAACCAACGGCGGTGGCAAAATGCTCTTGCGTTACCGGAATCGATACGTGATCGACATCGGTTCCGCTTGGCGAGGAATAAATCTCGGCTAACGCGAACAGCCGCTTTGCCAGGCGTCGGTCGGCTGGCAGGAATGCATGGTCGGTCCGCTCTTGGGTCAGCAACGCGACCAAATCGCACAACGACACCACCAGGGCACGATCGACGCCCGGATCGCTGCGGCGCAGTTCGGCGAACATTTCTGCGTTGACCAACAATGCTGACGACGGTTCGATAGCTCGGACCGTTCCCGTGCGTTTCAAGCGAGCGTCAAGCAAGGGGATTTCGCCGAAATGGTCACCTTGACCATGAATTCGCAGCTGAAGGGTTTCCGCATCCGGAGTCGACACTTCGACTTCGAATCGTCCGCTTTGCACCACGTACAGCGTGTGGGCTTGATCGCCTTGATGAAACACCACCTCCCCCGGCTGATAACGCTTCACGACTGACCCAGCAGCGACTCGGTCGAGGACAGCCTCGTTGACACCAGAAAAGGGACCCCACCACATGCCTTGCAGTCTGGCGCGAACTTTCGCAGCGGGCAAATAGACCTACCCCGCATCCGCGCGTTTTGGAGGCTAGGTGGTGCGGACGATCAGCACGCTGCATGGAGCATGCAGCGCCAGGCGGCCGGGCACCGAGGCGGCTGCAAATCGGCTCGAACTGCGCATTCCCCGATTGCCCACCACGATCAGATCCGCATGAACTTCGTGGGCCACACGAATGATCGCAGTTGCCGGATCACCGTGCGGCGAGTGGGTCGACACGTTCGCCCCCGCTGCGCCCGCAATTCGCACCGCCGCATCGAGAGCGTCTCGGGAGTCTTGCTCTGGGTTGGTCCAGTGATGCCCATCCCCACTACCGTCTGACTGCCACTGGTCATCGCGCACCGTTACCACGTGGAGGTGGCCACCAGCTGTTGCGACAAGATCTGCCGCAGACCGAACAGCAAGCGCCGCAGAGTCCGATCCGTCGGAACCAATCACAATTGTATGGAACACGTTAGAAACTCCTTCGGGCGTGAGGTGCAACCTCAAGATGATCGAACCATTCGTGGGCGAGCCGAAGAAACTTTTCGGCTACTTCGTTGTCGATGCTGGAACCAGTTGTGTTCGCAAGTTGACCAGCTTCCAACTCACTGATGGCCAGAGCGGTGCAGGCACGTTCGAACAGGTTTTGTGCTTGTTCCGCGTGTTGCAGAGACGATTGCAGAAAGCTCATGGCTGACTTACCTTGGCGAGCCGCAGCAATGCCGAGAAGACGATTCCGTTGCGCAGCGCGGCCGGGAAGTTTTGCCGCCTCAGCCATAGTGTCGGGGACATCGGTCAGCAGCAACTCTGCTTCGGCATCATTGCCGTCGCGTAGCGCTTGCTCGGCCTCTCGAACACGAGTCTCAAACACGAAATCCCAACCACCGATCCCCGAGAACATTTCGCTTGAGGTTTTCAACAAGGCAAGGCCGGACTGTTCTCCGCCAGCGCGCCCCTGGAGCCGTCCGAGGTTGGATGATGCCAATGCGATACCGATGACGAACTTCGATTCGCGCCAGATGTCCAGTGCCGATTGGAACTCCGATCGAGCGGTCTCAAAATCTCCCTGATCGGACAAGATTTCGCCGATGTTGTTTTGAATGATCGCTGCACCGCTGAGATCACCGGCCGCCAGAAACGCGACCGTACTGCGCCGATAACTTTCCAGGGCTTCGCCCCATTCGCCCGTGAGTTGTTGCACCACACCAAGATTGTTGAGCGTTCGCGCCAGGCCGAGTTTGTCATCACTTGCTTCGTATAGTTCGGCAGCTTCTTTGCCTCGTGAAATGGCATCGGGCCTGCCAAGTTCACCGCCCACCAACGCCAGCAGATAGAGACTGTGGGCGAGCCGTTTGTCATCGCGGAGCCTGCGCGCACTCTTGGTCGCCGCCAACAACGTTCGCTCTGCGGTTCCGAACTTCCCTTGGCGATATCGAATTGCGGCTCCGTCGATTTCGACGCCGGTCAGAAACTGATCTCGTCGTCGACCTGTTGTGGCGGACGCAGTGCGTCGGGCTTTGGCATACCAACGAGTAGCAACGGACAGTCGACGCGTATCTGCAGCTAAACGACCTCGTGAACGGAATAGCTCGGCCTGCAGAAGATGGGTGAGTTCAAACGCTTGTAAAAACGCAGCTTCAGCTTCAGATGGTTTTCCGTTTCGCTGTTCGGCAGCGCCCAATGCTTCCCATGCAACGATCAACTCAGCTACATGAATGTCATCGAGATGTGCAGCATCCTCGAGCGCGCGTCGGTAGATTGCCGCCGCTTCGACCGGCGCATCCGCTGCTTTGGCTTTGCTGCCAGCTTCTCGCCCATAACGCCATGCCTTTGCGTAGTCACCCGCCCGATGAAAATGATATGCCAACAGAGGAGTATCGTCGAAATCCTGTCTGGTTCGTTCGACAGTTATGGCGACCTTGGAATGCAGCACGTAACGCTCTTTAAATGGCAAGCGTGCATACGCTGCGTCTCGCACCAACGCGTGACGGAAACGCACCGAACCATCATCGGGGTCGATGTCGGCAAGTTCACTCAGCAATTGAAACTGCGACTCAACTTGATGGACAGCCAAGCCCGACACAGCAGCGACCAAAGCAACATCGCTTCCTGCACCGCAGACTGCCGCAACGCCCAACAGATGTCGATGAATCGGAAGCAACGAATCGAGCAACCGACCAGCAAGTTCTTCCGCCCTTGGGGGCAGATCATCTGCAGACAACCCACGGGCCCGTGCATCGAGCAACAATTCAACAACCAGCGGATTCCCCTCGGCGCGGGCAACCAGCGCCTCGATTTCAGACCGAGCAACACCGAGATCATTTGCCACCTCACGAGCCGCAGCACCGAGCGCTTCCTGTTGTAGCGGCTGCAGCGTTATGCGCTCGGCACTATGGCCATCGGCAAGCAATCCTTCACCTTCGAGGCG
>JANMEI010000183.1:0-1824 GCA_031376865.1 Acidimicrobiia bacterium
ACATCTGCTCCCCGCATCACCCTGGAAGTGCTCCGCAGTGACCTGGTCGTGGCCAACCTTTCCGCACCGTTGCGGATGCCGAACACCCTCACGTCAGTGGTTGGTGAGCGAACCGCGGATCGAGCCGCCGAGTTCAACCGATTAGTGATGGTGAAAGCAAGCGGCCGTTGGCACTTTTCTGTTGCTTCGACGCTCGCTGAGCGCCAACGAATTCAGTCGAACCGCTCACTTACATCGGATGCCCCTACCCCGAATGGCGCAGTTAACCCCGAAGCAGCGGTCCGAAACCTGTTGCAAGCAATTTCTGAACTCGATGACGAGGCCGTCATTGCCGCGCTCGATCCGCAGGAGGGTGCGACTCTGTATCGATACAGTGATCTGTACACAGATCAATTTAATCGTTGGGCTGCATGGTCACAAGACAATGCCCGACTGAGTTTCCCCGACATTCGGCTGACGACAGATCAAACCGGCAGCGTTACGCACGTTCGAATCACGAAACTCTCGGCCCAACTGGTGCTCCCCTCCGAACTGGGCGTTGGCTCTCGTATCCTGTTGGACGGTAACTGCATAGACGCCACCGTCGAACGAGAGTCGTCGCGTCACTGCGGACGAGAGATACCGCAAGTGATCGCGGATCTGTTTGGGGTGAAAGCTCCGGATCTTGGGAGTTTGAGTTGGCTTGATCAACCCGAACGGCAACTCTCGATCGTGGTCGTTCAACGAGATGGCGAATGGTTTGTGGCGCCGCTCAGAACGATTCTTGACACGATCGAGCTACGGTTGGCATCGATGTCGCCGTCGGACTTTGACGGCACCGGAAACTCCGCGAGTGAGCGAATTGATCAGTGGATCAACGACCCGCTGCGGGCGTTTGCTCGGTAGTTCCGCCGACAGGCGGCAACACCAAATTGGTTCCGACCATGAGCAAATCCGGGTTGTTCGGATCAACCAGCGAGGCGCGATTGCGCTCAATGAGGCCCAACCAATACGTACGGATACTGGTTTCGCTTGCTTCCGGATACACCTTGAGAACCGTACGTTCAGCGATGTTCCAAAAGTGATCGCCGGCTCGGACGGCATAGCGAACCTCCGCACGTGTGTTCAACAGGGTTGGCCGCGACGTGGGAACAGCGCTGGATGCCGGTGTGGGTTTTGGTGTTGTGCTGACGCGAGATGCAACTGCCTTGGCTGCAGTTGTTTGCGGAACGGATGTCAACCCGGGTGCCGGCAATGACGTGACACCAATCGTTGGCGGTGGAACCGATGACATGGTTGTTGTTGGCCTGTCCGGCCCCGCAACCGCAATCAACATGGGCACATCAGGATCGCTCGCCACCGGCTCAGCCGCGCTGCGGGTTGGCCACCTCTGGCCGTTCGTGACATCTCCAGCGAAATCATCACTCGCCCCGGCCCGGGTAGCAACGGTTGTTGTTATCGATTTCGATTGGGTGTTTTGGAGATCCGCTGGCGCCGCCAAGGCAGAAGTGTTGATCAACAGTGCTCCCACAACCCCCAACGCAAAACTTCGCCCTATGGTCCGTGACACAAAACCCGGCAACACCTGTAACGCCAGATTTACGGTCCTCGCATGCCCGGCAAGTTGCCCGAGCACCGCCACGATTGTCCATGAGCCGATCCAGGAGCTGAGCACGAGGATCACTAACCGAAGTCCATCCACCAACGGCCTGTTGGGGTCATCAACAACGGAGAAGGACGTGGAGCTTGGACTACTCCACGGGCCTCGTAACCCAAGGGCCATGCCAGCCGCGCAGGCGAGACCATCGGAGCCGACCACACCGGCCCCCCCTACCCACCCGCGGC
>JANMEI010000225.1:0-4485 GCA_031376865.1 Acidimicrobiia bacterium
GGCTAGTCGCATGGGCCCTCATGTGGGTTACTCTGAAAACGTCGAGCCCATGAACCGTGTGTTGCGGATGCATCGCGATGCCGTCAACCTGATCGACGAAACGATCGTTCCGTTGGGTCTGTTGAGCGCAGCGCAAGAGGCGTGGGACGAAGCAGTCGAGTTGTCCGCAACCTATGGCACCCGCAACGCGCAGGCCACTGTGTTGGCACCAACCGGCACGATCGGCTTGCTCATGGACTGCGACACCACCGGTGTCGAGCCCGATCTGGCCCTCGTCAAGATGAAGAAGCTCGTTGGCGGTGGCACCATGATGATCGTCAACCAGACGATTCCTCGTGCACTTCGTAAGCTAGGTTACGAAGGCCCTGTGGTTGATTCCATCTTGGCCTACATCGAAGAGAACAAGTCGTTGATTGGTTGCCCCGATCTTCGTCCAGAACACCTCAATGTGTTCGCGTGCTCCATGGGTGACAACGTCATTCATTACGGTGGTCACGTTCGCATGATGGCTGCAGTGCAGCCGTTCTTGTCGGGTGCTATTTCCAAGACCGTCAACATGCCAGAAGACGCCACCGTCGAAGACATCGAGCAGATTCATATTGATGCATGGAAGATGGGAATCAAGGCCATTGCCATCTACCGTGACAACTGCAAGGTTGGCCAGCCCCTGTCCACCATGAAGAAGGCCGACACGGTCGACGACACCTCCGTTGATGGGGCTAGCGGTCCAGTTTCGGCCGATCCTGCATTGGCGGCCAAGGTCGCTGAGTTGGAAGAGATGCTCGCTGCCACCACCACGGTTGTTCGCACCCCGGTTCGTGAGCGGTTGCCTCGTCGTCGTCGTTCCACCACTTCGAAGTTCCGTGTGGCTGACTGCGAAGGATTTGTCACCGTTGGCGAGTTCGAAGATGGTCGTCCGGGCGAGTTGTTCATCAAGGTGTCCAAGCAGGGTTCCACCTTGGCCGGCATCATGGATGCGTTCTCGTTGACCATTAGCTTGGGCTTGCAGCATGGTGTTCCGTTGACCACCTACGTGTCGAAGTTTGCCAGCACTCGTTTTGAGCCAGCAGGTATGACCGACGATCCCGAGATCCGCATCACCACGTCGTTGGTTGATTACATCTTCCGTCGTTTGGCGTTGGATTACCTCACGTATGAACAGCGGCTCGATCTTGGCGTGCTGTCCACCAACGAGCGCACCCAGCCCACGTTGCCTGGTGTGGAAGAGGCAGCAACGCCGACTTCCAACACGTTGGACATCACCACTACGGGAGGCACAACGGTCGCACCATCGGCTGCGGCGCCGTCCGCTCCGATTGTGCAGAACACCATCAGCCGTCAGCGTCCTGCTGATGCGCCGTTCTGCTACTCCTGTGGCAACGAGATGAACCGAGCCGGCTCGTGTTACGTGTGCTCAGCTTGCGGTACCACCAGCGGCTGCAGCTGATATCGAGTTGCATGTCAGCTGCAGGGAGCTGCGATTGATATGCACTGAGTGATTTACCACCACTGAAGTCCCGGTTGCTGTCTCAGCGACCGGGACTTCTCGTTGAGCGCTGAACCCAACTGGTAATCACACTCCACGTGATGTTTCGAGCAACGGTTGACTTGTTGGACGATCACACTCACGACCGTTGGAACTAGCCGCCCTACGTGCCCATAGTTGGCGCATGGTTGCTCAGACAACGACGCGCCATCTATGGGCAACACAATGTGTAGGTTGCCCGCCCGGCGATGTGTGTAGTCCCTGATCGGGGCCTCAGTTGAATCTTGCCTCGCAGTAGGTCAAGATGACCTCTGTGGAACGTACTGGGTTAGCCACCGATCGGTACGAGTTCACGATGGTGGATGCGGCACTGAAAAGCGGCGTTGCATTTCGCCAGTCGGTGTTTGAGGTCTTCACTCGGCGCATCCCTGCTGGTCGACGCTACGGCGTGATGGCGGGCATGGCGAGAGTGCTCGACGCGATCGAACGATTCCGATTTACCGAAGCCGACATTCGCGCCCTGCAGCACCTCCCGGGTAACCCGTTGTCGATGTCACGTGAGATGGTCGACTGGCTGACGAACTATCGATTCCGTGGTGACGTGGTTGGATATGCCGAAGGTGAGCTGTTCACCGCGTACTCGCCGATCCTCACCGTCAGCGGAACGTTCGCCGACGCGGTCGTACTGGAAACGGTTGTTCTCTCGATTCTGAATCATGACTGCGCGGTGGCGGCGGCAGCCAGCACCATGGTGGAAGCAGCAAACGGGTGCAGCTTGATTGAAATGGGGTCCCGACGTACCGATCCCGACGCAGCGGTGGCGGCAGCACGGGCGGCAATCATTGGTGGTTTTGATCGGACGTCCAACCTCGAAGCCGGACGTCGTTATGGTGTGCCGACCGCCGGCACCGCAGCCCATGCATTCACGTTGGCCCATGCCACCGAAGCCGAGGCATTTCGTGTACAGATCGCCGCTCAAGGCATCGGCACCACGTTGCTGGTCGACACTTACGACATGCGCAGTGGCGTACAACACGCAGTTGAGGTGGCCCGCGAGTTTGGCGCCACGGGCCCCGGTGCAATACGTATTGACTCGGGTGACCTGGTGTTGGAAACCAAGTTTGCGCGGGCGTTGCTTGATGACCTTGGAGCAGCCAGCACTCAAATTGTGATCTCGGGCGATCTCACGGCCGAGTCAATTGCAGAGCTGGGCGCAGCGGCGGCACCGATCGATGCGATTGGTGTGGGGACCAGCGTCGTTACAGGTGACGGACATCCAACTGCTTCATTGGCTTACAAGTTGGTGGCGATCGAGGACGACGCAAAACTGATGCGGCCCGTAGCTAAAACGTCACCGGGCAAGCTGTCGCTTGGTGGTCGTAAAACTGCATACCGTATAGGTGCAGATGATGTCATCACGTTGGCCGACGATGACAAGCACCCATCGCATTCTGCGGGTCGTCTGCTCACGGTTGAATTTGTGCGTAGCGGGGTGACGGTGCACCAACCAAACATCGCTGATGCTGCCCAACGGCTGGCTCAATCGAGAATTGAACTTGGTGGCGCAACACTGACCAGTCGCGTCGATATCCGGGAGTCACAGTGAGCATTCCGAACTCTGACAACACCCGCCGAGCCGTTGTCGTGGTCGATTGCCAAAACGATTTCTGTGAAGGTGGATCGCTAGCTGTTGCCGGAGGTGCCGCTGTTGTTAGCGCGATTTCTGATTGGCTTCTGACCCGAGAGAATGATGACGTGCTCGTCGTCGCCACGCTTGATTCACATGTCGATCCTGGTGCTCATTTCGCAGCGAGTCCTGACTATGTGGACAGTTGGCCATCGCATTGTGTGAGTGGGACCGCCGGGGCTCATCTGCACTCGAACTTGGACCCGGCCCGCCATGTCATTTCGCAACTCTTCGAGAAGGGCGCAAGCGATGCGGCCTATTCGGGTTTTGAGGGTGTTTCTCAAGTCGATGGTCGTACGCTTGCAGAGTATCTGCGTGCATACGATATTATCTCCGTTGACATTGTTGGTTTGGCTACGGATTATTGCGTCGCTGCGACATGTCGATCTGCGTTGGCTGAACAGTTCGAAGTTCGATTACTGCCCACGCTGTGCGCTGCAGTTCATCGAGAAAATGAGGCACAGGTGTTGCATGACCTCGCCGAACTCGGCGTGTTGATCGAACCTGCGGCCTAGTCGTGTTGCGTTGGTCTCAGAAGTTTCCCCGTACTCAAAATTGAGTAAAATAACCCAGGTACTCAGATTTGTTCAGATCGGGTTTCACGTCACAATGAGACCCAACACTGTTGGGTCGATGAACCTTTTCAGCGGTCGGCGTCCCCGAAAAGTAGGGGATTCTCCTCCGCCGTCGTCAAAAGTGAACTGACATTGCGATCCTGGAGAGTGATTCACGGCAAGTTGGTCCTCGCACGCCAGGCGCAATAACTTCCCGATCGTCATAAACTGTTCATCAGTACCTAACCATGACCGTGATCGAGCCTCCGGGCAGTACACGGCGTGGGGCCCGTCTCGTATATTGAGCGGTCCCGCACGAACCCGAGACACTCGTCCGGGGCCTGTTCGGTTGAACCTTCGGGCCTTTTTGCTGAGATGCGGATTGCTTTGCGGCGTCCGCAGCTGCGCGAGTGGTGTGTTGTCTCGCACAGGAGTCTCCGTGACCAGTACCACCCACAATCAGCACCATAATCAGCACCACAAACAGCAGCACGTCTTGTTGCGATCGCCGTTTCGATCCGCTGCGCAGTCAGCAGTGTTTCGACGGTGTGTCGCTACGTGTGTCATTACTGCTGCGTTGATCCCCATGACGGCGGTTGCCTCAATGGGAGCAGGAACAACTGCCGTCGCTCCAGCTACCAGCGATCCGCTGGCGGTAGCTGCAGCGAATGCACTTGACCTGTTGAAAGGCGGGGTCGGCGGGCTGCAAGCCCCAGTTGTTCAATCCACGCTGCCTCAACCAACACTGCCAACTCCGG
>JANMEI010000237.1:0-6059 GCA_031376865.1 Acidimicrobiia bacterium
GGCTGTTGTCGTGGGGTGGCGATACCGACGACCAAACCAATCCGTTTGAAGTTCGTATGGAGCGTTACGTTGACCTTCATGTTCCCGATGACACGATTGGCATCGATGCCCTTCGCCGCATCAAGGCCGATGGTCCAGCACGACAGCAACTGGGGGTCATTCTCGATGGTGATGTTCCGGCGGGTTCGGCGTTCACTTGGTTTGACATCACCCACGAAGGGGCAAAGGTCGGCGATCTCACCAACATCATCTGGTCGTATCGAATGAAGGCGAACTTAGGGTTTGGTCTTGTCAGCATCGAATCGAAACCAGGCGATGTGGTCTCGGTTGAGTTGCCGACAGGTTTGACTAACGCCAGGCTGGTCGCGTTGCCGTTTTTGTAATCGAAAGGAGAAAGCCCTCAACGCTTCATTCATAACCCTGGGCGACTGAATATTCGTTCAACGCGTCACCGCTTTGCACGCGTCGTGCTGAATGTCGCTTCACGTAAACGCCGTTCACTGATCGTGGCCAAACGCGTTGTGTCGCGATCGTGTCACGGTTGGCAAACGGTCCCGAACCACTACAAATCGCGCCGTTCCCCCTCGGGCCATCTCACGCCTTCCCGTGTTTGCGTTCACGCTGCGCGGTCTGAAAGATGCCCGGTATGCGTACTCACTTCCCAACTCGAACCGCTTCGATTGGTGTGGCGGCAACCGCCGTTGCGCTTGCGCTCCTCGTGAGCTTCCCGTCCTCGGGTTCCGCTGCGCAGAAAAAGAAGAAGCGATCCCGACGCGCCACCACCGTTACTGCCGTGGTCGCCGCACCCGTTGGATCGACCTCAGTGGATCAGCAACGGGCCGCAGCCGAAGCAGCGATGTCGCAGCAGCTGCTTGAGCGTGTCAACGCTGAACGATCGGTCCGTGGACTTGCGCCATTGCGCTGGGATCCGGGACTCGCCGCTATGGCACGTAACTGGTCCGAGACCATGACGGCCACCAACAATTTTGCTCATCGACCCAAAGGAGCAACATCAGGCTTTGCCGTCCCAACGGTGTGTTGCTGGGAAAACATCTTCTCTGTCGGAGGAACGATGACTTCAGTCCAGCTGCACGACGGCTGGATGCGCTCAACCGGTCACCGAAACAACATCTTGTCGCCTGAGGTCACGCTTATGGGAGTTGGGGTGGTCTGCGGCGCCGGCGGAAAAAGTTACGCGACTCAGAACTTTGGCACAGAGACGTGGAAAGGACTCGGCACTCCGGCTACTTCAGCGGAGCCTCGTGCACCCTTAACCGGTGCCGACATTCGCTGTCCGTAAGCGGTCATCTCATCGCGGATGACCACAAGCGCTCCAGGATCACAGCCCCCTCGACCTTACGGCGCGTGAACGTGGAGACCTGGCCGCTGGCCGACTGATGGATCGGCTAACCAATCGGTGACGAGCGCATCAACCTCGTCGATGAGTCGCCGTCCCTGGGTGAAGTCCGTTGGTCCTACGTTTACGGGGCACAGCGTTGGGAGCATTCGCAGGTCTGTCACATCGTTGTATCGCTGAAAGTCGAGTAACAATCGATTTTGAATCAGCAGACTGACGGCTTGAAGGATCGTTGCAAGAGCACCGACTGGCGCCCGCTGCAACGTACATGCGTACCCACACGGCAGGACCCACACAGTTGTGGCTCCCAGAGCGAGTGCATGCGATATCGGACAGTTGTTGACAACGCCACCATCCACCACTTTGTGGCCGTTGATTGTCTGGATCGGAAAGATGCCTGGTATCGCAGCACTTGCGCAGATTGCATCGATGAGGTTTCCGTCATTGAGCAGCACATCGTGTCCTGTCGTAATGTCGGTTGCAACTACGTGCAGTGGGATTGATAAGTCTGCGAACGATTTTGCTGAAAGCTCTCGACGTAGCAGTCGTCGAAGTCCCGAGGAAGAAACAAGATGGCCTTGTCGTCCAACGAACCCGCGCAGCCCGCCCACAAGGTCAGTCGGGAAAACATCGGATCGCTTCATACGCGTCCAGATTTCCACGAGCCGCTCCATATCAGCGCTTGGACCATTGTCGGCTAGCCACGCTCCATTCAACGAACCAACAGAGGTGCCGACGATGAAGTCAGGACGAATTCCGTTCCTCATCAGCGCCCTCAACATTCCGGCCTGGATCGCCCCCAAGTTACCGCCTCCCGACAAGACAAAGGCGGTAGTCACCGCAAGGACCGATGGAGAGTGGGTGAAAGAGTTGAGCGCATTCTCGGACAGTACGACTGAGTAAAGCTCGCGTCACCGAGGTCTTCTCAGGAAACTCGGGCGATCGTTGTGATCTCCTTGCGCACGTCAGCGAGCATCGCTTCCAGAGTCTCGACAGCAAGCTTCGGAGCGTTGGCGCGGTTACCGGCCTGGAACGGCGGTTGCGGATCGTACTCCGACAGGAGTTGTGCCATCTCAGCGTAGGGTCGACCACGAAGTTCACTGAGAAGGCTGAGCCCGAAGTCAAGCCCAGCGGTTACTCCGGCCCCGGTTATGCGATTGCGATCACGCACGATTCGTTGTTGTACTGGCGTCGACCCGAAGAGTGGCAAGAGGTCGAGGGTAACCCAGTGCGACGTGGCGCGGTAGCCCCTCAAAAGCCCTGCCGAACCAAGGAGCATGGACCCAGTGCACACGCTGGTGATGCGTTTTGCTCGACTGCCTCGATCGGCAAGAAAATTGAGCATCGCCGTGTTGCGCATTGCTGCCATAGTTCCCTCAGTGCCGCCGGGTACAAACAAGATGTCGATGTTTTTCGGGCAGTCGCGCATTGCGACGGTTGGCATCAACGTGAGATCAGTGTCAGTAACAATCGGTCGCATATCTTGAGCTACGTGATGGATCGTGGCGCCAATAAGTGTTGAAAAGTAATATTGAGGTCCGACAAAGTCGAGCGCAGTCATTCCGGGATACATCACCATTGCCACTACCTCGTTGCCGCTCGGCATCGTTGACATGTCGTGGTCAGGGACACTGGTCGTCGCACCCGCAGCAGATGCTTCCTCCGTGCCTCCCGCACGGGTCCACAGGCTGGTCGCGGCGGCAATGGCGACTAGTTGAAATTGACGTCGGCTCAGAAGAAAATCGTTCACCTGGTTGAGTCGTCATGACTACTGCATTTGGTTCGTCGAATTCACATCAGGGCGCGTGCACTTAAGGTCCTGGCTCGCTGATTCGAAAGCGTGATGTCTAGATGGCAATAGACTGGTTGCGTTGCACCGCATGTGCCGCCGCGTTCAGGAGATGGTGATGGCAAAACCGACAGGTCGTGCGATTCGGGTGGAGCTGCTCGAAACGGCACGTGCGTTGATCCAAACGGATGGAATCGGCGAGTTCAGTTACGGGGCGTTGGCTGATGCGCTAGGGATCAAGGCGCCATCCATTCATCACCACTTTCCTCGTAAGGATCAACTGGTAGCAGAAGTGGCGGCGCTGTATCGAGTGGAGTTTGCTGATCTCGTATCGAAGATCGAGGGCAAGACCGTCACGGATCGAATCGTTCGTTACGCCGCGTTGTATGCAGCCACTGCCAAGTCTGGCCGTAACTGTTTGTGTGGGGCAATCGCTGCCGAGTGGTCGTCAGTCGGTGAGGACGCGCAACAAGAAATCAGTCTGTTCTTTTCGGAACAGGTTGCCTGGTTGCGAGCGCAGATCAAGGAGGCGCAGTCACGTGGTGAGATCCGCCCGGCGGGGGTCGAACCATTGACCTTTGCTCGATTGTTGTTCTCGCATCTGCAAGGGTCGTTGGTTCTTGCCCGGAGCGACGCTGCATTTGTTGATACCGCAGCGACTACCCGAGCGCTCCTTCGATCCATGAGTGTCTAGTAACTAGTAGACATATCTGCTACGACCTGTTACGGTCCAAAGTCTATTAACTACTAGACCTAGGAGTACATCATGCAGACGACGAAGCGGGCATTGATTATTGGAGGTTCGACGGGGATGGGTTTCGCAGTGGCGAAACGACTCATCACCGATGGTGTCGACGTGACCATCGTGGCTCGACACGCCGAACGGCTTGCCACCGCAAAAGCCGAGTTGAGCAAGCTCGGAAGCAGCGGCAGCATCTCGACCCTGCAAGTTGATCTGGCCAACGACGCCGAAGTGGGCAAACTCATAGTCAGCCTTGACGCTGACAGTAACGCCTTCAACTATTTGGTGAACGCTGCTGGATACTTCAAACCAACCGGGTTTCTCGATCACAGTAAGGCCGACTACGACATATATCACGATCTCAATCGGTCCATGTTTTTCATCACCCAATCGGTGGCCAAGAAGATGGTTGAGCAGGGGAGTGGATCGATTGTGAACATAGGATCCATGTGGGCAAAACAGGCAATCAAAGCAACGCCGTCATCGGCCTACTCAATGGCCAAGGCTGGCCTGCATTCGTTGACGCAACACCTGGCGATGGAACTCTCCGACTCGGGTGTTCGCGTCAATGCCGTGTCGCCTGCGGTGGTGCTGACGCCAATCTACGGATCGTTCATCGAACCCTCGGAAATCCCGACGGTGCTGAGTGGTTTTGATGGCTTCCATCCAATCGGCCGTATCGGTCAACCCGAAGACGTCGCCAATGTGGTGCATCGGTTACTGGGAGACGACTTCGGATGGGTTACTGGAGCGGTGTGGGATGTCGACGGTGGCGTCATGGCTGGCCGCAATTGACGCGCTAGACCGTTGACGGTTCGGGGTAGACGGCATCGAGGCGAAAACGAAAATGCTCGCAACGCATAATGTCTCGGCTGGAACAATCCAAAGCGTGCTGCAGCCCATCACGAGTTTTCTCCAGCATCCGCAGTCGGTCTGTAGTTTGATCGAGCTTCGCCTTAACGAGGGTCTTCCACGCCGAATCATGGCGCCGGACCATAAGCTCACCTATTTCTTGGAGTGAGAACCCAACGTTCTGGCACAAAGCGATGACTGCGAGTGCTTCAATAATGTCGGCATCGTATTGCCTGCGCAGTCCGGTTCGACCTATTGGGGTGATCAGCCCTACCTCCTCGTAGTGATGAAGGGCCGCTGCGCTGAGCCCGGTTCGACTGCGTACGTCGGCAATGTCCATGCTTTTCACCATATCGCTTGACCTCAGGTGTACCTGAGGTTGTTGAGTAGCGCATGGAATTAATCGATCAACTTCTCTCCGATACTCGCGACGCGATGAGCGCAGGTCAAGCTGCCGTGACAGCCGTTGTCAAAGCGGCGCTGGTGGACCATGAACGGCTGGCTGCATCGATCTTCAACAGACCGAAACCATGGTTCTTTACCGCCGACGAAACGATGACGGTGTTTTGTACTGAAGGTCGACCGGGAAACGCCTCAGCACCCCATGATCATGGATCGTGGTCGGTGCTCGGGTGCTTTGAAGGGTCTGAAGAGAGCTGGTGGCATGAATCCGACGATGCCGACGATGCCTCTGGATTAAAGGTGGTTGGGTCCGGCGTGTTGCGTGCCGGGCAAGCACATTCACTCCCCGCTGATGCGATTCATGCCGTCATGAATCGCTGGACAACACCGAACGGAGTGGTCCACATCTACCAGGGCAACTTTCTGGCAGCCGATCGACACATTTGGGATCCGGTTACCCACCAACGCACCGCAGCCGGACTCACGGAGCCGCTTGCCCCGGCGACCGACGGGAACCTTGTTGTGACGACCGACCGCACCCTGCCCGCCAGGCCAGCCCTTGCCGGAACTGCGTTTGCGTCGATTGCGGTTAACGATCTCGGTGCCGCGGTGTCTTGGGTGGCCGATGCTTTTGGATTGCAAACGCTCACGACGCATGACGACACCTGCGCAATCGATGAGCGATTCAACTATCTGATTGAACCTGCATCGCTCACCATCATTGGACTGCATGCGACAGACGCATCTTCACCACGTTCCCATCTCGACCATGTGGCACTCCGAGTGGTATCGTTACAGCACTTGCGGCAATGGCATGACGACTTGTCGCAACGAGGATTCAACCCATCGGCAATCACCGCATGGAGTTTCGGGACCTTTGTTGACGTGGTGGGCCCCCAGCAACTGACCGTTCGGTT
>JANMEI010000239.1:0-4821 GCA_031376865.1 Acidimicrobiia bacterium
ACACCAACACCTTGGGTGCGCTTCAAGAAGATCGGTTGCCCCGTGAGCAGCGTGTCGAACTCGTCTAACCGTGGCTCGACTGCGGCGCAGATATCCAACACCTCTTGCTGCCAGCCCGGTGGCAAGTCAGCGGCTGTTCCACCGACGCGGATGAAATTGTGATTCATCCGAAGCCCGGTGACCTTCTCGAAGAAGTTCAGCAACAGCTCGCGCTCGCGCCAGCCGTAGATCATCATGCCGACTGCGCCGAGGTCCATGCCGTTGGTTGCTTGATACAGCAGATGGCTCGACATGCGGTTGAGTTCGGACAGCAACATCCGAATCCAAATGGCACGGTCGGGAAGTTCTATGTCCAACAGTTGTTCCACGGACATGGAGTACACGAGTTCGTTGAAGAACGGGCTGAGGTAATCCATCCGGGTGACGTTGGTTCCACCCTGCATGAACGTGAGGCCCTCGGCCGTCTTTTCCATCCCGGTGTGGAGGTAACCAATGACCGGCTTGGTGCGCAGAACCTGCTCGCCTTTGATCTCCATCATCACGCGCAACACACCGTGTGTGCTGGGGTGCTGAGGACCCATGTTGATGATCATCGTTTCGTCGTCGCCGACCTCGATGTCGTAATCGTTGACGTCGAGCAACGCATCTTCGGGAGCAACGCCGCGAAGGACACTGCCACGCTCGCGCGCCAATTCCTTCACGTCGGTGAGCGCCCGTGACTGCATTTCTTGTGCGTTCACTTTGCAACTCCTTTGAACTGAACCGGGATACGACCTGTGGCCTCGTCTTTCCGAAGGGGATGTCCTATCCAGTCTTCGGGCAGCAAAATTCGAGTGAGATCTGGATGGCCCTCGAAGTGGATACCAAAGAGATCGAACGCCTCGCGCTCCATCGCCTCGGTGCCTGGATACTGCTCGTACAACGATGCGATCGTGGGTGCGTCACCGGGGACCTGCACACGAATTCGGATTCGTTCGGCGGTGCTCAGGTTGGTCAGGTTAACGACAATTTCGAAACGCTCGGCGCGCATACCTTCGGGCAGAGAACGTTGCGTAGCGGAACCGAGATAGTCAACGGCGCACAAATCGGCACAGGTCACAAACCCTTCGGTCTTCAGTGCCTTGACAACCTTGACGTACTCGGCCGATGAAGCGTGGAGAACAACCTGGCCGCGTGACTGCGTCACCGGCGCGCCATAACGAGTTTCAGGTTCTGGCACCTCGACTGGTGCCTCAACAACAGCGTCGCTCATAGTGCTTCCTTTCGAGCCACGAACTGACTGACGGGTAGACCGGTCCGCACGGACACCGACCCTACGGACTCGCTCCGCTCGCCACTTGATCGTCGTCGCAGCCCGTTGCGCCGAACCCGGACTGGGAAGGCGCAGGGGCTCACGTTGGGGTTCCGATCGAGATCGTCTTGGGAGGAGCATCCAGAATGAGACCAGCGCCGGCACCGGTTTCGGAACGGCGCTTAGTGATCTCACCGGTGGCAATCTTTTCGTGCAACGTGAGAATTGCATACAACAACGTCTCTGGTCCGGGCGGGCACCCCGGGGCATACACGTCGACAGGAACGATCTGATCAACACCCTGGACGATCGCGTAGTTATTGAACATGCCGCCGGAACTGGCGCACACGCCCATGGAGATAACCCATTTCGGTTCGACCATTTGGTCGTACACCTGACGAAGCACGGGGGCCATCTTTTGCGAAACTCGACCCGCCACAATCATGATGTCGCTTTGCCGAGGCGAACCACGAAACACTTCCATCCCGAAACGCGCCATATCGAAGCTGGCTGCGCCGGTGGCCATCATTTCGATCGCGCAGCACGCCAACCCGAACGAGGCCGGCCAGGTGGAGTTCTTTCGAGACCAGGTGACTAACTTCTCGATGTTGCCGGTAAGGAAATTGTGGTTGAGATCTTCGAGGCCCATGTCAGGCAGCTTTCTCGTCGCCCGCAGGCGTTGGGGCCGGAGCGTCTTTGCCGACTCGGCGGATAGTGGTGGCCGACGTGCGGTTGGCGTCGATCATTGATTCCATGCGACGAATGGCCTTGGTTGGTGCCCAGTCGAGCGCCCCGTTGGCGATCAAGTAAGTGAAAGCAACGATGACCGGTACGGAGAACAACGCCATTTCGAGCAGTCCGTAACCGCCGAGCTTGCCGAACAGCACAGCCCACGGATACAAAAAGATGACTTCAATATCGAAAATGATGAAGATCATGGCCACCAGGTAAAACTTGACCGGAAACCGCTCTGACGACGAGTCCATGTCTTCGATACCGCACTCGTACGGCGCCAGTTTGGCCGAGGTTGGCCGCATCTTGGGGCCCAGAAACGTTGATGCTGCAATCGAGCCGCCAACGAAGAGCAGGCCGAGCACGAACAAGATGAGAATCGGCAGGTATTCGGCCATGATGGCTTCCAGTGGGCTTTCTGGTGTTGGCTATCCCGTGTGGCGGGCGGACATGGTTCAGGTTAGGCGGTTTACAGGTGACCGTTCGATCACCTGTGAGTGCGTTATGCGGTCTTCGGACGCTTGGCAGCGAGTGCCATGACTTGCTTGTCACGCTTGTGCAGCACCGAAGCGAGGATGGCGAACATGATGCCCGAGAAGAGGGCCAGCGTGAACGGCGGCTTTCGTCGTGATCCCTGATCACGAAGCATCACCACGGTCGTGATCGGCTTGGAGGTGTCGAGTTCCTTGAGGATTTCGGTCTTCGTGGTGAACTGCAGCTTGCCGTCTTTGTCTTTCAGCTGCACTCGCTGCGGGCCGAGGACCGGCTCTTTGATTTCTTTGGTCTTATGAGGCTGAACCTGCATCACAAACCAGTGGGGCGAGTGCCGCAAAAAGAACTTGTGCTTCCGAATAGCGAACACATTGTTGTCGCCACCCTGACGGAATGCACTGATCGAGGCGTATTGCGTTGATTCGCCGAAGATCGCTTCGGGCGTCCTCGTCGGGTCGCTCTTTTTATTTACCAGTGTGGCGTCGACGGTTGCTTGACCATCACCACGTTGGCCGGTACCTACGCACAGCGGTTCCCATCCCGTTTTTGCTTTGACTTCTTTCCGAACCGCAGCGAACCGTGCTTCGACGCTCTTTTCGGCTGCGGTCAATGCTCGGGCCTTGGCAACCCCGTCCGGCAACTTTTTGGCGGCGACGGTGCCAGTGTCTTTGTTGACGTCGGCCTCGGTTTTGCACCATGAAGTTTTGAAGGGCATCGTGCCGATTTTGCTGACATTCCGATTTTCGCTGATGTTCAGGTTGTTGTTACCGGTGATGACATCGGCAACGCGCCACGTTGGGTCTTTGCCGCGCAAACCAATGCCGTACATCATCCACACGACAGCCATCAAGAACATCCAACCAGCCAACCCTGCAGCAGCGACCAGGAAGCCAAGCCGGTTGCCCATGTTGGTAGCCATGATTGCGTAGCTCGAGCCACACAAGATAATGAACATGATCGACGGGAAGAGAATCCCGCGGATAAAGACGCTGTATTCGAAGTTAGCGAGTAGGACAGCGGTCATTTGGCGGATTCCTCGGTAGCTACGGCGACAACTTCTCCGTTTTCTTTGGTGGCGGCAGGACCGTTCGCACCAAGACTGCGTTCGTATTTCACGATTGCATTGATTTGATCGTCAGTGAGAACGTTATTGAAGTACGGCATGCCGCCACCTTCATAACCATTGACGCCACGAGTGCCGTAGGGCTTCTGAGGCCCTTCGGTTCCGAGTTTGATGAACTTCGCTTGCTCAGCGGGATCAGGAAACTGGACTTGCAGCGACTCTTTGCCCAGCTTGGGCCCGAATGCGTTTCCTGCATAGTTCGGTTCGTTGTTGGACCAACCGGCAACGTGGCATCGCGCGCAGTTCAGTTCGAACAGAATTTGGCCATCGCTTTTGCCGGTGTTGGACTCAAGCTTCTTCGCAGCACCCAACTCCTTCACCGATTCGGCTTGCCGCATCTTTCGAACAGGCTCACTGTTCAGAGCAGCATCAAACGCCTTGTCGGCATCCAAGGTGTTGTCCCACACTTCTTCGTAGATCTTCCGAGCCGCTTCGTTGTCTTCCAGTGCCTTGTGCCGGAGATAGTTGATCAAGTCGTAGATGGTTTGGTCGGTGACCGGGCCACCGCCTGCCGTTCCCCATGCAGGCATGACCGGCGCACGGCCGTAGACCAGCACACTGAACAATTGATCTTTGCGATAGCGAAGGGCCACATCGGTCAAACGAGGTGCGGTCCATGAGACCGAGCGGATTTGGTCTTTGCCATCTGCATCTTTGAGTGGTTGACCTGTTTTCGGGTCGTAGTCCTTCAACGCATAAGCAGCAACCCCGCCGCCAGCACCCGCTCCATGGCATTGCGCGCAGTTCAGGGCGGGCGTGCCGTGTTTGGTGTTTGGCTTGTTGGCAAATGCCTCTTCGCCGCGGTGCACGCTGCGCTTATCGAAACCTCGAATGGCACCTTCTTGTCGCCCAACTTCACCCAACCAGTAGATGGGAACGCTGATGGCAACAATGGTCATCAAAACGAGAGCCCAGCTCAAGAAGCGATCGAGACGCGGTCCTTCGAAGACGTCATCGTCGGGTGCCAGCTTGCGGTTGGGTGCCTGCAGGAAGCTCTCAAGGTTCGACTCTTTGGAGACGCGGTTCTCGACGATGATGTAGCCGAGAAGGGCGACGAGCACAAGGGCAATGAGGCCAACGCCAATGCCTTGTTGAATGGTGGCGGCAAGTATCACAGTGATAGTCCTGGTCAGTTCCTAGAGTTCCTGGTGGCGGCCGGGATCAGTGTTCTTCAGAGCCCGAC
>JANMEI010000249.1:0-3273 GCA_031376865.1 Acidimicrobiia bacterium
TCCTCTGGCACCATCCCGCGCCACGCCACATAGCCAGCGTACTGACGATGTGCGTTGGGAAGCAGTTGCTGGCGGAAGTTCGAACCGACCCCATCAGCGCACACCAGCAAGTCACCGATTCGTGTCGATCCGTTGGCGAAGGTGATGGTGACTTCATCGTCAGTCTCAGACCGAGCTACCACTTCGTGGTCAAGCAGGTATCGGTCACGGCCGAACGCTGCAAGCAGTTCGCGGTAGACGGTGTTCCACGAGCTGAACCGATACTGATGGTCGAAGTCGTGAGTGACTGCGCCACCGCGGGTGAGGTAACGGATACGCGACGTAGAAGTGCTGATGGCGGCGATGTTGAGACCAACTCGTTCGACAAGGTAGCGAGCACTGTCAGGGAGGAAACCAATCCCCGCTCCACGTTGTTCCAACTCGACACGGGAACGTTCGAAAACGGTGACGTCAAGGCCCAGGTCGCGCAGCAGCAACCCCGTGGTGAGCCCACCGAGTGACCCACCGGCAATGGCAACGACTGTCATCGATGAGCGATCAAGGTTTGCCGAAGGTGGCTACCCGATCAACGTTACAAATGAACAACACACGACGTTCGTTGATTGACGGATCGCGTAAGCCGTAGGGTGGCTCGTTGCCGGTGTACTTCGTCCACACTTTGTCGAGTTGCGCGGTGACCATGGCGCCTTCGGTCGGATCATCTTCGGACACTTCGCGATCGATAGAACACTTAATACTGACCCAGTGGTACGCATTCTGTGGATTGACCAACAGCAACGACAGCTTTTGGTTCTTGCGGATCCACTCGACCTTCTTCCGGTGCGCCGCCACATTTACTAGCACCTGGCTGCCGGAATAGTCGAACCACATGACTGTTTGATTAACGAGGCCGTCATTTCCAATCAACCCCATCACGGCAGGAGTAGGTGCATCGAGCAGCTGCTTGTAGATCGGATCGAGGTTGTCTAATGAGTTGATCTGGTCGTGCGAACCAACCGAGAACTGGCCTGGTTGCAGACCAGTCGCGACGTCAAGAAACTGTGCGACTTTGATGGACATGGGTGTCTCCTCTGCTCTGTTGTGTGCACTGTGCGATCGCAAGAGATCCCAACGGCGTTCGCTACTCTCGCGCTCGGTTGGTGCCCCGTCAATTTGTCTATGAAATCAGTGGAGCATCGGTGCCGACGAACTGCACTCGCAGCTCTCGTTTCAATACCTTGCCGGTGGCGTTCCGGGGAAGGAGTTCTACGACTGCGATGGCTGACGGAACCTTGAACTTCGCCAACCGCGTGACGCAATGATCAACCACGGTCGCTTTGTCGATTGTTTGGCCTGTCTGCAACACCAACACCGCAAGGCCCACTTCGCCCCACCTGTCATTCGGAATTCCGATCACTGCTGCGTCAGCAATCTGGGGCAGTTGGAACAGGACATTCTCGACTTCGGCGGGGTAGACGTTTTCACCACCCGAGATATACATGTCTTTCCAACGGTCGACAATGAAGATGAAACCCTCGTCGTCAAGGCGCGCTGCATCGCCCGTCTTCAACCACCCGTCATGGAATGACGATGCAGTGGCCTCGGGTTTGTTCCAGTAACCGGGGGTGATGTTCGGGCCTTTGGTCCACAGTTCGCCGACTTCGCCGGGGGCAACGTCGCTGCCATCATCAGTCACAATGCGCACTGCGGTGTGAAGTAGCGGCTTTCCTGCTGAACCTAGTTTGCGAGTGGCGTCGGACGCATCGAGCATGGTTGACCCCGGGCTGGTTTCGGTCATCCCGTAGCCCTGGACAATCTCGACGCCACGCGCTGCCCACCGTTCCAAGATCGGCAGCGCGCACGGTGCACCGCCAACGCCTGCGATTCGCAGCCGAGTCAAGTCGGTACTGTCAAAATCCGGGTGTTGCATCATGAATTGATAGGGCGCTGGCACAGCAAAGAAGTGCGTCACGCCGTATGCAGGATCGCCAAGTACGCGTAGTGCTTCGCCGGGGTCAAATGCAGGAGCCACCACAACGGTGCCGCCAGCGTGAAGTACCGGGTTCGCGTAGCAGTTGAGCCCTCCGGTATGAAACAGTGGCAGCACCACCAGCTGCACGGTGTCTGGTGATATGCGCGCTGGTATTCCTAGATTGACGCAGTTCCAAAACGTCATGCCGTGCGTGATGATGGCCCCCTTCGGGTGGCCGGTAGTGCCCGAGGTGTACATGATTGCCCATGGGTCATCGTGGGTGAGCGCTTCTCGCGTCACCACGGCAGCGGCGTGCTGCGCAAGGGCTACTTCATACGGGTTTGCGGTACCCGTCGCTTGGTCGATGCTTAGGGTGTTGGCAATGCCGCACAACGATTGCAGCTGCTGCGCCATGTCGGTCAACGACGCATCGTGCAACATGAAGCATGGCGTTGAGTCATTGCAGATGTACTCCAACTCCGGAACAGTCAGTCTCCAGTTGAGCAACACCGCAATGGCCCCAATGCGACCGCAGGCAAACTGCGCTTCGAAGTACTCGGTGCCGTTCTTGGCCAGCACGGCGACGCGATCACCACGCTTCACGCCGGTCGCTGTGAGGTACGCAGCAAGCGCGTCGGTTCGTCGATGCAACTCTGCATACGTGATCTTCCGATCTGTCGCTAGGTCAACAACCGCAATCTTGTTTGGGCGCAGGTCATGATGATGTTGAATCCAATCAAAAACAGCAATGTTGGTCACCGCAGTATCATGGTCTCTGTCGTTGTTTCAAGCAACTGGGGCCTCACCACTTGAACAGAAGGCGTCTGTCGAATTGTGGCTAGATATAGTCTGGAGAAAGCGCCATAATGTTTTCATGGAAGCTGGCATCAAAGAACTTCGAGACCACCTCAGTCGCTACCTTGACATGGTCCGAGACGGTCGGGAGGTGACGGTCACCGACCACGGAACCGCGGTTGCGCGGCTTGTCCCGGTGAACGGGCCTCGTCCGTTAGACCGGCTTATCGCGGAAGGGCTCGTCACCCCGGCCCAAGTCCGCAAGCGGGCTCGCCGGGTTGGCGGTGGGATCTCTGCGAAAGGCACCGTCAGTGATCTTGTTGCTGACCAACGACAGTGATTGCCTATTTCGATACTTCTGCGATCATCCCTCTGATCATCAACGAACCCTCGACCGATCGCTGCGGCCGTGTGTGGAACGATTCTTCGCGTGTGGTCAGCGTGCGACTTCTGTACCCGGAAGCACGAGCAGCACTAGCGAAGGCCGAACGGATGGGAAGGCTCAGTGCTTCGCAACGTAACGCGGC
>JANMEI010000326.1:0-2383 GCA_031376865.1 Acidimicrobiia bacterium
CTGCTCGACGCCTTCGGCGGTTGCGCCGGCGGGTAGCAGTCGTAACTTCTCGTGCATCGGGGCTGGCACCCAAAAAGTGACCGAGCGGATAGTCACCGGAACGGTTACTCCCAACATCGTGGTCACTAATGTGACGGTTACTCAGACCAACCAGTTGATCGACAATACCCTTGTTGCCCAACCGGTGGTTGTCCTCGTCAGTCCAAACCCCAAAGTAGAGGTAGACCTCGTTACCGGTCTCTTTGTCTTTCGACTGAACGAGCGGCGAGAGGCCACTGCGGCGGACGTGGACCAGCTGCTCACCCTGTACCAATTCAACTTCAAACCGGTCCTTCCACCCGGCCCAGAATTTGAAGCCGGTCTGTACTTTGACACTCTGAAGGGTGCCGCTGGGCCAGCCGCCAACGAGTATCGCTGGACCACGGTGTCAAGTCTTGCCTACAGCGGCGCATACGGCATGAAGTGCACATACCTTTGACGTTTGATCTGGAAAACCTGGCCGATCACGCTCACCTAGGGCCGACCTTGGCGCGGCTGCATGCAGCCGAGTGGGGTCATCTCTACAACGGGCCGGGCTCCACGTGGAATGAGCGAATCGCCCGTCAAGAGTTCGCTGACATGCAGCGTGAGGCCATCCCGATGACCTTCGTGGCCATCGACCCAACTACCAATGCGCTGCTCGGCTCGGTCAGCTTGATCGCCGATGATGAACTTCACGGATTCGAGCACCTCACCCCGTGGTTGGCCAGCCTGTTTGTGTTTCCTGAAGCACGCAGCCGTGGCGTTGGTAGCGCATTGATAGAGGCAGTCATGGACCAGGCAGCAAAGGTTGGCTCCGAATGTGTCTACCTGTTCACGTCAGGGCAGCAAGGGTATTACGCAGATCGAGGTTGGGAACTCATCGACACTGCTTCGGCCCACGGCCATGCAGTGAGCGTGATGTCGAAACCCTGCACTCCAGCGACGCGCTAAATGATCAGCACGGCGCTGCGACAATCTGTGAAACTTCCGCAATGGCTTCCATCACGTGGTCTAAAGAACTGGCAGATATCTACGATGCAGCATCCGCATCCATGTTTCAGCCGAAGGTGCTTGAGCCCGCAGTTGACGTTCTCGCTGAGTTGGCCGCCGGCGGTGCGGCGTTAGAGTTCGCCGTTGGAACCGGCAGGGTGGCATTGCCGCTCGCTCAGCGAGGGGTGCAGGTGCACGGGATCGAACTTTCGCCCGACATGGTTGAGCAGCTTCGTCGGAAGCCAGGTGGCGATGAGATCCCAGTCACCGTCGGCGACATGACGACGACCCACGTATCGGGTTCGTTCTCGTTGGTGTACCTCGTGTGGAACACCATCATGAACGTGACGGCGCAAGCCGAACAGGTAGCGGTGTTTCATAACGCAGCGTCTCATCTGGAACCTGGGGGTCAGTTCGTTGTCGAAGTCATGGTGCCGCAGCTACGGCGATTGCCGCCCGGCGAGTCGGTCAGAGTATTTGCACATACGGATCACTACGTGGGCTTTGAAACGTTTGACGATTTGGTTGATCAGATTTCGACATCGCACCATTGGCGCGAGATGAACGGTCGGTTGATCAAAGAGTCGCAGCCGTTTCGGTATGTATGGCCGTCGGAGCTTGTCCTGATGGGTCAGCTGGCGGGGTTTCGGCTGATCGATCGTTGGGGAAGCTGGGATCGATCAGATTTCACTGCGGAAAGCACCCACCAGATCGCGGTGTTTCAAAAAGGGTAGATGTCTCCAACCTCAGCGGACACGGAGACGATCAGCTGCCCCGAGGACACCATATGCCAACGTAGTAAAGGCTTCGATGACATCGACCGCATCACCGTCGGCTTCATACGCAATCAAGATTCCATCTGTTCCTGCCATCGCTAGCGACACCATCGATCGAACCGCGGCATCGTCAAGTCGACCCCGATCAGTTTCATCGAACAACTGACGGTAAGCCGCAAAGATGATGTCAAACGTTCGCTGGCGCAACTCGAGAAACTTCGATCGCGCCAGCAGCTCGACGGGCCGTCGCTCCAAGGTGAGCATCAAACCCAATCGTAAGAAGTCGGGAGATTCAACAATCGTTTTGGCCGTTGATTGCATTGCGGCGACGAAGCTCGCCTCGAACTGCGCAGATGGCGTTGGCCACGACCAATCCCCCATCGCAACAAGCCAACAATCGAAACTGTTCTCAATCACCGCCGCAATCAGCGCGTCCTTATCGGCGAAGTGCCAATAGATCGAACTGGCGGGTAAACCCGACCGGTCGCTGACCAACGCGATGCTGGTGCCTTCGTATCCGCGTTCCCCAGCGACCTCGGTCGCAGCCTGGATGATGCGCTGGCGCGATTCTTCGCCGTTTGCCCGCCGTTTTCGAG
>JANMEI010000037.1:0-2959 GCA_031376865.1 Acidimicrobiia bacterium
GACTGGTTGCCAGTCAGCGGTGCGGTCACCGAAGGCCGATACCAACACCCGCAGCAACCCAGCAAACCCGGCGGTCTTCGCCACGGCGGCCATGAAACCAGCAGCAGGAGTAGGTGCGCCTTGATACACGTCAGGCGTCCACATATGGAACGGCACTGCCGCGACTTTGAAACCAAGACCAACGATCACCAACACGACAGCTGCGATATTGAACGAATCACCAACCGTGGCACCGAACGAAATGAAACCCCCGCCCGAGGAGGACGAACCACCGGTAGCAATTTCTGAAAAGTTGGTACTGCCGGTTGCACCGTAAACAAACGCTATGCCCATCAACAACACTGCAGAAGAGAACGCACCCAATACGAAATATTTCAACGCCGACTCTTGCGATTCGGCTCGACGCAACTGGGCGCCAGCCAACACGTACAACGCAATCGACAAGATTTCCAGGCCGAGGAACAACACGATGAAATCGTTGGCGACGGCCATGATGACGCCGCCCGACGCCGACAACAACATCAGCACAAAGAACTCGTAATGAGCTATGCGTTCTTTGCGGAGGTAATCATCGGCCATTAACGAGGCGAGCACCACAGCGGCGCAAATCGCCAAGGTCATGAGAACCGAGAAACCATCGACGTTGACTGCACCGGCCAACGTGCTGGCGGCGCGGCCGTTGTTGATCCGATCCCATAGCGGGATCGTCATCAGCCCGGCGAGCACCGACGTCGCGACCGCACCGACGACCATGAATGGTCGAGGCAGTCGATCGCGCAGCAGCGAGCCTGCGATGAGCAGAATGAACGCCCCAACAACCAGCACCAAAATCGGCGCAACGCTGGTCCAGTCGACAGCCGGCAACGTCAGCGACGAACCGCCAACGGAGACTTCTGGCAAACCTTCTTCAGGAAGCGGAACACCCGTTGGCAACATCGGCAACAGTGGCAACAGTGGCAACAACGTCGAGATCACTTGCTTTCTCCCTCGGAGTGTTGTTCGCCAGAATGGCCATCTTCTTTAGCGCCATCTTCTTTGCCGCCATCTTCTTTGGCTTCGCCGCCGTGGCTTTCACCCTCACCATGGCTTTCACCCTCGCTATGACCAGCGGGCTTGTTGTTGCCGGTCGGCGCAACGTATCCATCGCCCGATGACAACTTCGACTCGGCTTGACGCCCACCTTCAGCGTGACCGTTGTTGTGGCTGAGCAGCTCTTTGACGCTGGGCTCGATTCGTTCGATGAATGGCTTTGGGTACACACCCATCAGCACGATCAGAAACAGCAGTGGTGCCATCACCAAACGTTCACGCGTGTTGAGATCTGCCATGCCTTCAGACGCAGCATCTGGTTCGCCGTGGAAACTGCGTTGATATGCCCACAGCAGATACAGCGCAGCAAGGATCACACCGCTGGCAGCGACGATGGCCCACACGGGCCGACTGATAAACGTGCCGACCAAGATGATGAACTCGCCACCGAAACCGTTGAGGCCCGGGACGCCAATCGAGGACATCATCACGATCGTAAAGATGCCGGCCATGACGGGCGCAACTTTTTGCAAACCCTTCAACGACGCAATCTCGCGGGTATGACGGCGCTCGTAGATCCAGCCGATCAGCAGGAACAACGCAGGTGTTGACACACCATGGTTGATGCCTTGCAGCACCGCACCGGTAATGCCTTGACGGGTAAACGCAAACGTGCCCATGACGATGAATCCAAGGTGGGCAACTGAGGAGTACGCGACAAGCCGCTTCAAGTCTTTCTGCACAATGGCAGCGAGGGCGCCGTACAGAATGCCGATAACACCAAGGGTAAGAAACGTCGGCGCAAACCAACGGGCAGCTTCAGGAAAGAGATACAGACCAAAACGAATCAGTCCGTAGGTTCCCATCTTCAGCAACACACCGGCGAGGATCACCGAGCCAGCAGTTGGTGCATCGGTATGGGCATCGGGCAACCAGGTATGCAGCGGGAAGACCGGCACCTTGATCGCGAACGCCAACGCAAAGGCAGCAAACAGCCAACGGCCTTCGGTGACACTCAGGAAATCGGCATGCGCCAATTCCGTCACGTCGAACGTCATGACGTTGGTGGCGTTGCGATGCAGGTACACCAGCGCGAGCGTGGCCACCAGTAGGAACGCCGAACCAAACATCGTGTACAGGAAGAACTTCATGGCCGAGTAGGTCTTGCGATCGCCGTGGCCCCATCCGTTGATGAGGAAGTACATAGGGACCAGCACTACTTCGAAGAACACGAAGAACAGGAACAGGTCAAGCGAGAGGAACACGCCCATCACGCCAGCTTCGAGCAACAGCAGCCAAGCGGTGTACGACTTTTGATCGTGATCTTCGCGGGGGCCAATCAACGCGATCGGGAACAAGATGCCGGTGAGCGCCACGAGCAACAGCGAGATGCCATCAACGCCAAGGTTCCATGAGATACCCATGTCCTTAATCCATGCGTGCTTACTGACGAACTGAAACCCGGGGTCGGCTTTGTCGAACTGGGTAAACAGATAGAGCGCAAGACCGCCCGTGATCATTGATGCGGTGACACCGATCGGGCGAACCAACTCGCGACGGGTGGCGGGCAACAAGGCCAGCAACACCGACGCAACTGCCGGAACGATGATCAGCGCGCTGAGTAACGGAAATCCTGCGGTTACTTCGGCAGACTCGGAGAGCAATGGGGCGACAGCGGCGATCATGCGGCAGCCCTCACCAGTGCGTACGCAAGCAAGGCAACCGTGCCTGCAGCGATCATCAACGCATAGTTACGGACGTAACCAGTTTGCAGTTTGCGAACATTGCCACCAACAAGCCGAACCACCGACCCCGTGCCGTTGACGATGCCTTCGATGAGCTTGCCATCGAAGACATCCGCGGTGAGATCGGCCAATTTGCGGCCGGGCTTTTCGAACAAATTGGAGTACAACGCATCAACGCCGTAGGC
>JANMEI010000353.1:0-3080 GCA_031376865.1 Acidimicrobiia bacterium
GCTGGGTTAGCTAGGTCAGCTGGGTCGAACCCATGAGCAACACCAGCACCAACGTCCTTCGGGCAGAGTTCACATCAGAAGTCGGCACGTTTCGCTTGGCAACGTCGATCCACGCTGATCGTCACGAAATCGTTGCGGTACGGGGCCCGAACGGCATCGGTAAGTCCACATTGATCAACACCATTGCTGGACTGGTCGCCGTCACGTCGGGTTACATCACTGTCGACAACGTGACGGTTGACCAGTACACAGAACGGCGATTTGTGCCACCACAGCATCGCAACATAGGAGTGGTGTTCCAGGACTATCTGCTGTTTGCCCACATGAGCGTTTTACAAAATGTGGCCTTCGGACTTCGCGCTCGACGCACGCCTCGGGCCGATGCGGCCATCATGGCTCGCGAGTTGCTCGACACTTTCGGTATTGCTGATCTGGCCGAGCGAATGCCTGGCCAACTCTCTGGAGGTCAAGCACAGCGGGTGGCGCTGGCCCGGGCACTGGTGTTGCGACCGCCCTTATTGCTTCTCGATGAACCATTCGCTGCGCTTGATACATCGGTACGGGCCGAGGCGCGTCGCTCGCTGGTTTCGGCGTTGCAGTCCTTCCAGGGTGCGTGTGTGTTAGTCACCCACGATGATGACGATGCCGCAATTGCGACGCGAACACATCACTTGAGTTGACCCCTTGCGCCTCGCACTAATCGGCCTGGCGTCGCACCGGTGGGCGTGCCGTTGCTCATGATCTGCACACCTCGCACAAACGTCGAGTGATACCCAGCAGCGCGTTGCAACAAACGTTTCCCACCCGCTGGCAGATCGTGATGCATTTCTGGGGCAAACAATCTCAGCGCATCAAAGTCGATCAGATTGATGTCGGCACGGTATCCGGGTGCAATCACACCTCTGTCGCCCAATCCAACTGTTTCGGCGGTCAACCCGGTCTGTTTAGCTACCAATGTTTCGATTGGTAACCGCCCATACGGTCGGTCACGGCCCCACCATTGCAACAGGGTCGTCGGAAAACTCACATCGCAGATTGTCCCGACGTGGGCTCCCCCGTCGCTGAGCCCGGCGACGGATGCCGAATGGGCCAACATCTCGCCAACGCAGTCCAAGTTTCCCGCCACGTAGTTTCCTGCCGGCATATACAGCAAGGACTTACCACCGTCTGCGAGCAGCCAGTCATATGCAACCTCGGCGGGCGCCCGGCCCTCGCGTTGCGCCGTGCGGGCTATCGAGGACGCTTCGGACGGTTCGTAGTTGGGGTTACTACCGAGTTGGAACATCGACTCGAATCTGTTGATGACGCTACTTCCCAGCAGACGGTTCTTTTCTACGACCATCGTTTCAATAATCCGCGCGCGTACATCTGGCATCGACATGATTGCCACACGCTCATCTAACGGCAACAAAGCGAGGTCTTGGTAGACGTGACTGAACATGAACGGGTTGAGCGTGGCTTCTAATCCGAACAGCAGCCCGATGGCACGAGAACCCACTTGGGCTCGCATGGTGACGCCCGCTGCCGTCGCTTCGGCAAA
The DNA here is from genome assembly GCA_031376865.1 of Acidimicrobiia bacterium. Taxonomy (GTDB): domain Bacteria; phylum Actinomycetota; class Acidimicrobiia; order Acidimicrobiales; family JANYDT01; genus JANNBN01. Next base: position 1,541 of record JANMEI010000353.1, read on the forward strand.
CCGATCCAGAATGAATCGCCAATCGTCGGGAGCGCGCGGTGATTGTGCGACCGATACCGAAATTGGTCGGCCTGAAGCCCGAGCCATTTCATAAAACAAGTCCACTTCGCCGTCTCGATCAAAAAAGTCGCTCACTACCTGCAGCACACCGGTACCGGCCTCGGCCAGACCCATGGCAATGCCAACCAGCTCGTCTCGCTCTGCTTTCAACGTGGGTGTTGGCTCTCCCAGACTGCTCTTGTGGTTGATCGTGCGAGACGTGGTGAACCCAAGGGCACCAGCCTGCATGGCGTCTCGGGCGATGGCTGCCATCTTCGCAATGTCGTCGCCTGTAGCTGGTTCTTGCCGAGCCCCGCGTTCACCCATGACGTTTAGGCGAACAGCGGCATGCGGCAGCTGCGCCCCCAAGTCGATATCACGGTCTCTGGTATCGAGATAGTCGAGGTAGTCACCAAAACTGGTCCAGTCCCAAGACAACCCTTCATGGAGCGCAGTGCCCGGGATGTCTTCGACACCTTCCATCAACTGGATCAGTCGTTCGCGATCGTGCTCATGCACCGGCGCAAACCCCACGCCGCAGTTGCCCATCACCACAGTTGTCACGCCGTGCCAGCTTGACGGGGCCAGGGCAGAGTCCCACGTGGCTTGCCCGTCGTAGTGGGTATGGATATCGACGAATCCTGGCGTGAGCATCAACCCATCAGCGTTCACGGTGCGAGTCGCAGTTCCGCTGACGCGGCCCACTTCGGTAATGACTCCCCCGGTGACGGCCACATCTGCGGTTTGAGTCGCGCCACCAGAACCGTCAACAACTGTGGCACCGGTGATCAACAGTTCGTGCTCGGGCATGGCATCCTCCTGGTGGTGACTGACTGGTAGGTATTCGCAACCTAGCGGGTCACCACTAAAAAGTCCCAAAACGATAGGGTCGGGGAATGTTTCCCACGCTCCCCGGGCTCTTGTCCACCCAAGCAGCACGTAACCCCGATCGACCGTTTCTGCGTTGGAGCGACCGGGGGCGCGTGATGACCTTTGCCGAGGTCGACAACGCTGCGGCAAAGGCTGCGGCTGTGTTCAAGTCGTTTGGGGTTGGACAGGGCGACCGAGTCGGGTTGCTCGCGCACAACGGCCTTGACTACGTCGTGGCGATGTTCGGAGCATGGCGACTGGGTGCCATCAGCGCGCATATCAGTGTGATGACGGGCGACGAATTGGCTGACTACGTACAAGCCTGTACGCCAAAGGTTTTGGTGTACACCCATGATCTCTTCGACGCAGTCGATCGAGACCGCCAAGCCATGCCATCCATCGAGACCTACATCTGTATGGACGGAGCGCAACCCGGCGCCCTGGCCTGGGGCGATCTGTTGTCAGCAGCCGACGCACTAGACGAACAAAACAGTGACCCCACCCTGCCCGCCCACCTCTCGTTCACGTCGGGCTCGACGGGGAAACCCAAAGGAGCCGTCCTGCGTCACGAACCAACCGTCCGGGCGACTGCGTGTATTGCTGAGCGCCTGCAGTTGACCCCTGATGACCG
>JANMEI010000355.1:0-4113 GCA_031376865.1 Acidimicrobiia bacterium
AACTTTGTGTACCTCGCCCGCTACGGCTTCTACGACGGTATGCCGTTCCATCGTGTGATCGGCGATTACCTCATCCAAACCGGAAGTCCGGACGCCAGCGGCGAAGCTGGCCCCGGGTATGCCATTCAGGCCGAGCCCGGCGCTGAGGCCCTCAAACCCGGTTCAGTGGTTATGGCAGACCGAGCCAATGGCAGCCAGTTCTTTATTGTTTCGGGTGCTTCTGGCGCTGGCTTGAACCCGGCCGACTTCAACCCGATTGGCGTTGTCAGCCAAGGGCTCGACGTCGTGACGAAGATCAACGCTTTGGCCGTTCCGGATTCCGAGGTGTCGTCACAGTTAGTGACGATCAAGAGCCTGGAGATTGTGGCCGAGGGCGAGGGCGGGCCCGCTGCTGCCGGAACGTCAACGGGTGCGGAGACGTCGACGACGACCGCACCTGCTGCGTAATTTTTGCAATGACCTGAGGCTGACCTGACCCTGACGTAAGGCTTAAGCCTCAGCTGCTGGGTGCTGAACGGTCACCTTGATCATTTGGACCGGGGTAGTCGGGCGATCACGGCCATCGGTTGGGGTCTTTTCGATGGCGTCCACGACGTCTTGACCGCTGATGATCTTGGCGAACACCGGGTGACGGGACTGGCCCGGTGAGAACCAGTCCAGGTAGCTGTTGTGCTTGGTATTAATGAAGAACTGCGATCCGCCGGAGTTGGGCTGGCCGGTGTTGGCCATCGACAGGGTTCCTGGCTCGTTGGAGGCCTTGAAGTTGTCGTTGAACTCGTCGCGGATGCGGCCCTTGGGGCTTTGACCGGTTCCGGCTTGGGCACTGAATGGGTCTTTGCTGTTCGGGCAGCCAAATTGGATCATGAAGCTGTCGATGACTCGGTGGAAGTGGAGGCCGTCGTAGAAGCCGGATTCGGCCAGCTCGATGAAGTTGCCTGCGGTGAGGGGCATATCTCGCAGGAACAGCTCGATTTCGAAAGATCCGAGTGAGGTCTCACAGGTTGCGGTTGGATTGACAGTAGCCATGCGAAAACCCTACTGGCGGCGCATCGCTGTGCAAACCAAACTGGGCCGATGAGCAGTAAGGGCACACCTGCAGTCGAGGCAGCAACCGCTGCTGGTATTGGGTTTCGCCTTCATGAGTATCGCCATGATCCAGCTGCCGAGTCGTATGCCCTTGAGGCGTCTGATGCGCTGGGCATCGACCCGGCGCAAGTTCATAAGACCCTGATTCTGAGTCTCGAACGGGTGCCACGGCCCGAGTTAGTGGTTGCGGTGGTTCCGGCTGACGCCAGTTGTGATCTGAAGGCGGCGGCGATGGCATTGGGGTTCAAGCGAGCCGACCTGGCCGAACCGAAGGAGGCCCAACGCAGCACTGGGTATGTGCTTGGGGGAATCAGCCCGCTGGGGCAACGTCAGGCGCTTCCCACCGTGATCGATGAAGATGCGCAGTTGTGGGACACCATTTTTGTGAGTGCCGGGCGCCGCGGATTGGAAATCGAACTGTCACCACATGATTTGGCGACGCTGACCAACGCCGTGTTTGCATCAATCGCAAAACGATAAGCACACATTGAACAGGGTGGTAATGCCGGATTACTCTTCACTCGACTACTTCAGAGGGCAGGAACTCACGATGGATTCACCATTTCCGCAAACGCTCAGGTCGATCGCACAACTGCGTGAGCACTACCGGCAACCTTCAGCGTTAGTGAAGGCCAAAAAGAAGCCACACCTCGACGAGGCGTCACAGCGGTTCGTTGTCAGTTCTCCATTCCTTCTGGTCGGGACCGCATCATCAGATGGAGCGATCGAAGTCTCGCCTCGCGGAGGCCCAGCTGGCTGGGTCAAGGTATTGGCTAGCAACCAGCTGTTGATCCCCGACCTGAATGGGAACAACCTCATCGATTCGATGACCAACATCGTGACAAACCCATACGTAGGCTTACTGTTCGTCCATCCCGGCAAAGATGAGACCTTACGAGTGAACGGCAAGGCATGGATCACGATCGATCCGCAGCTGTTGCAGCGTTGCGCCGAACAAACGCCCGATGGTCGATTGCCTCAGTTACCCAAAGCGGCAATCGCCGTGGAAGTCACTGATGTCTTCATTCACTGCGCTAAAGCATTTCGCCGCGGTGAGGTGTGGAACCCCACTTCGTGGACGACGCTCGATGATGTGGACGCAATTGACATCATCCGTTGCCAACTATCCATCGAAACGCCGAAAGACGAACTGCTAGCTAACTTCGCTGAAGGATATGCCGAAGAGCTCAAAGCGGACTGGGATGTCGCCTCTCCCTCCCAGGAGTAGTTGATGTATCCAGTTGTGAATCAAACGACAGCTCACGCCAACGCACCTTCTCCCTCACGCCAAAGCCAAAAAGATCAACCTGAGCACCCAAATGTGCTCTCGTGTGAACCAACAGGTGCAGCAAGTCCTGAGCAGACGCGGTTGTTCGCCTACCAGACGACATCGGGCAGCGGGTGCTGAATAGCAAGTGTGTCCGATCTAGCGTTTCGAGATGCGTTCGCAAGCGTGGCTGCGATGCCCCGTTGGTGTGTCGGTCGTACTGGCGACCTCGCTACTCGCGTCTGGGCTTGTCGCGTGTACGTCGGGTCCTGATCCGCCGCCGAAACCACAGCAGCTGAACTACATCACCACGTGGGTCGGAAATTCGTTGGCTTCCGGACGCGACCATATTCAGCAAGAGTTCGACGATATCGAAGTCACCGACGATGGCACCGTGTTCTCGAACGCTGTGTGGGACGAGGGCGGCTATCAGGTGCACCAATTCACCGCAGAAGGCGCGCTCAAGAGATCAGCTGGATACACGTTGGGGTGGGGTCAACTCGGCGGAAAGGCAGTCGCCGCCAACGACAAGTTCATCTTCTTTGCTCGGCCTCACAGATCCAACTACTTGGCCGCCAACCGACAAGGATTGGCACGGAATCAGCCGAAGGTTACGTACCGACATCACCACAGCGGTTCCTTTCGACGGTCTCGCTTTCGGGTTTTGGCCGGGACAGGAAGAACTCGGTGATGATACAAAAGCGGAAAGTTCTCAATCTTTCCATCGAGCACCCACTGGGTCGTCTTGAGGTGGGCTGCGACTTCGCGAGCCGCACCAAATCCTGCTGAACCGACTCCGTAGTTGTAGACCGTCGGGAGGTCATACAAATTGCGCGTCGATCCCAGATTCGCAAGTTCGAGCTCAGTCACGGGAATCAACTTCACAAAGGACAGGTGGCCCTCGATCCTGAGACTGCAGGTCATCCCCCAGCCAGGCTTTCCCTCTATAGCTTCGAGAAGCTCGATCAAGACGCCATCCGAAAGTTTCGTCAAGAGCGACGACACCTCGGAATGATTGCGGTTCCGCTCAGACATCACGCCAGAGTAGCTAGGAGTTCTCGCGCTCGGGCAACTTGGAGCGAGATCGTGGCCTTCCAACTGACGTCGGACCCGACTTCGGCCACGAACCGCCAAGTACTCGGCCTACCAGCGGGCTGTGAACAGGAAGAATTTCTTGTACCCAGTCTGCCCGTGCGTGAACAGCACCCTGCCCCACAACGCCTAATACACGGGTGCGCAGGGAACGAGGAAGAGGTGTGATCTCGTTGCTAAGCGTGCAGACCATTATGGAACTAGCGCATATCGGCACATCCGGGCGTAGCGACGACCGAAGTTATGAAAGTTCGCCGCCGTTGGGCGATCCATAACCATGTCTCGTAGCGGACAGACAGTTCCCCTTGAGGGTAACCATCGAGCAAAGTTGCTCGGAGTTGGTTCATCAACCGGGCACGATCCTCGGCCGAGAGATCGGGGGTCGGCCCTCGCCGTATTCATCGGCAACTGTTTCGAACGACGCCACCAGCCAATAGTGGCATCTGCTGGCAACGTCGGTTGGCACCCCGTGCGATACCGAGGTCAGCGCTCCGGACCTTCGAGCTGATACCCACGAACGGCCCGACACGCGAACGTGAGCGCAGCCGGTCATCGTCGGTGGAATCGAGTTGATCTCTTGGTCGTGCCGGAGGCTCTCAGAGCGAGTGATCGTCGGGTCAGTCGATCAGCAGCCTGGTCCGGAAGAAGGCGAGGACTTCGTCGAGGGC
>JANMEI010000375.1:0-3521 GCA_031376865.1 Acidimicrobiia bacterium
GGTGGAATCACGCTGTGATTCTTGCAGTTGCGCCTACAGCTGCAAGGACTTCGTCTCCAAGAACTCGTTCAGACCGTGCGCGCCACGCTCGCGGCCGTTGCCAGACTGGCCGTATCCACCGAAGGGCGCCAACACATTGAATGCGCCGCCATTGATATCAACCTGACCGGTTCGCATTTTGCGAGCGAACGCTTTGGCCCGGTCTGCATCAGCAGACCACACGCCACCGGCCAACCCGTACGGGGTGCCGTTCGCAATCGCTAGCGCGTCAGCTTCGTCGGCGTACGGCATGACAACCAACACGGGGCCGAAGATCTCTTCTTGCGCGACAGTCATGTTTGCGGTGACGTTCGCTAACACTGTTGGCTTCACGTAGTAACCGTGCGGCTGATCATCGGGGGCCTCTGCGCCACCACCCACTAGCGTTGCGCCTTCTTCGATTCCCTTAGTAATGTATGCGCGCACACGATCGCGCTGTCCAGCTGAGATCACCGGACCCAGCTTGGCCTCGCCACCCTTCGGGTTACCAACGGTCCACCCTGGAAGTTGTTGGGCGATGATGTCAACAATGGCATCGTGCTTGGCGGCGGGCACCAGCATGCGGGTAAGCGCCGAACAGGTTTGGCCGGAGTTCAGGAAGCATGCGCCCAAGCCTTTGCCGACCACCTTCGCAAGATCTTCGTCGGCGACGTCATCAAGAATCACGTTGGCGCTCTTTCCGCCCAACTCAAGGGTAACTCGCTTGATTGTTTCCGCACCAAGTTCCATCACGCGTCGACCGGCACGAGTAGAACCGGTGAACGACACCATGTCAACATCGGGATGCTTGGCGATTGCTTCGCCCACGACGGGACCAACGCCAGACACCAGGTTGAACACACCAGCAGGAAGGCCTACTTCGTGAATCACTTCGGCCAACACAAACGCGTTGAGCGGTGCAACTTCAGAAGGCTTCAACACAACGGTATTTCCGGTTGCAATAGCTGGCGCCACCTTCAACACAATTTGATAGAGCGGATAGTTCCACGGCGTGATTGCGCCGACCACACCAATGGGTTCACGGACAATCAAAGAGTTGCCAACTTGCTCTTCCCACTTCACTTCGTTCAGCAGCTGCGCGGTGACCTTCCACTCGTTGGCAGGGAGTCCGGCTTGGATCATGTTGGCCATCGCCTGCGGCATACCAACTTCGCCTGCCACCAACTCGCCTAGCTCGGGGATACGGGCAGCGAGCGCTTCGTTGATTCGCTCGCAGTACTTCGCCCGTTCTTCAACCGATGTGGCTGACCATGCCGGGAACGCTGCCTTGGCGGCGGCCACGGCCGCATCGACGTCAGCTGCGGTTCCTTCCGGGATACTGCCCATCACCTGTTCGGTGTGGGCATCGATCACCTCGATGGAGGTGGTCGAAGTTGATGGACGCCAGGCGCCGTTGATGTACTGGTTCGGGAATGCACGCATAAGGTTGACCGTAGTAGCGAATCACTACCAATAGCCAGGTGAAAGGCCATTAGTGAAGAGTGCGTCAAACAGCAGCTGAACCAACGTGCCCGGCAGGAGACATTGCATCCGAAACCCTGCCGGACTCAAGGCTGACCGCCATGGACTGGATGGCTTGGAACGTCGTGAACACAACCAGGGAGTAGCTGACCCATCGATTCCGGGATGGAGCGAGTCGGCCCCATCGTTGGTCCACATCGTCGTTGGTCCCGAAGGATGTGGCCCTTTGGCCCTAGTCGCAAACCACGGTTTTGCTAAACGATGAAGTACGTCCGATCACGGCACGTAAGCCCACCGGCTGAGCCCCCAGCATGGGAGCGTTTCGAAAGGAATTCGTCATGGCTGAACTTTCTTCCCCTGCAACCCACCCAACTTCTCGATCCGCTTTTCGGTTCACGAACCACATTCTGAATCCCGTTGTCAAGTGGGTGCTGCGATCAAGGATTGGTCGCCGTTTGGGACGCAGACTTGCGCTCGTCACCTATCAGGGTCGCCGAACAGGAGCCCGACATGAATTTGCTGCAATGTATGCGCGCGTAGGTGATGTCGTGTGGATCTTGCCCGGGCAGCCAGAGAAGAAGGTCTGGTGGAAAAACTTCCGCTCGCCAGGAACTGTCGAGCTTCTCTTAGCCGGTGAACTCACCCGTGGGACGGCGAAAGCGATCGACGGGGGCCTCGATCCAGAGGGTGTTGCCGTCGGAATGGAGGCGTACCTGCAAGCGTTCCCACGTCTCCGCAAGACCATCGAAAAGAACGGTCGCGATTCTCAAGAAGTAGCGCGTCGAACAGTGATCGTTCGGGTGCAATTGGACAGTTAGCGACGAGTCATATCGCCGGTGCGTCGGCTGGTTCTCCGGAAGCCCCGGGAAGCAAAGACAACTTCCAGTATTGTCAGCGGCGTGAGCGAGAAGCCCTCAGAGATGCCGATCGATGAGGTCGTTCGATTCCTTGAGTTCATGGATGCCAACGGAATCGACATTGTTGTTGATGGAGGCTGGGGAGTTGACGCATTGCTCGGCAAACAATCACGACCACACCTCGATCTCGACATCGCTGTTGAACACCGTTTCGTCGAACCGCTCAGACTGCTCCTTCAATCCCGCGGGTATCGAGATATTCCTCGAAATGATTCGCACACATACAACTTCATGATGGGAGATTCCAACGGACACCTCATCGATGTTCACGCCTACGAGTTTGACAAGAACGGTCAACTTCTCTGCGGCATTGCTTACCCGTTCGACTCACTCCTCGGGTCTGGAACCATCGCTGATCGAGTGGTGCGATGCATCACGCCCGAACGCATGGTGGAGTTTCATGACGCCTACCAAGGTGACGCCGACGATCGTCAAGATGTGCTCGCGCTCTGCCAGAAATTCGACATTGCCATCCCTCAGCAATACGCAGCGGGGGAAACGCAGTGGGTGATCTAGGAGTACTCCTTTCGAGTTCTTCTTCGCTCACACCAAGCCAAGTTTAGTGACGACAGCCAAGATTTGAGCTTGGCGTGAGCCTTATCTGGGGCGGCAAACCCCTAATATTTAGGGGCTTTGAACTTTTCCAGGCATTTTCAAAAGAATTTCAAGAAATGTTGCCGATGGGCTGTCGATCTGGTCGAAGGGCTGCGTCAAAGGTGCAACAGGCAGGCAAGGAGCCAGCCGAATCGCACCAACTGAATCACCCCAAGGAGAACGCATCATGAGCAAGCCAGCACCCATCTCGGTCACCGTCTCGACTGTCATCCCCGCCGTCGATCCCACCCACGTCTACGACCTCATTGCCGATGTCACCAACATGCCGAGCTACAGCCCCGAGACCATCGCCGTCTCCTGGATCGGAAACACAACCACTGCTGCCGTAGGTGCCAAGTTCAAAGGCACGAACAAGATGGGTACCTCGAAGTGGTCCACCAAGCCAACCATCACCGCAGCCGACCGGGGCAAGACCTTCGCCTTCAAAGTACCGGGCAAAGCAGGTGCTACGTGGACGTACGAATTCGAAGCTGTCGAGGGTGGCACCCG
>JANMEI010000378.1:0-5277 GCA_031376865.1 Acidimicrobiia bacterium
GCAACAGGATATGACTTCACCGAAAAGCCAACCCCTGTGCTGGTCAGCCAGACCATTTCTGGTCGAGTGTATGTTGCCGATGATCGTGCCCCATTGGGTGGCGTGGTTGTTCGGTTGACCGGCACCGACATCAATGGTCAACCAGTCGAACTCACAGCAATCACAGACGCCAACGGCTACTACACGTTCAATCCAACAGCGTCTGGACCACTCGGCTATACGCTCACCCAAGAGCAGCCGTTCGGATTTGTTGACAATACTGACTTTGCAGGATCTGGCGGTGGTGCTGCTGGCAACGACATCATCTCGTCAATCAACCTTGCTCCAGGAAGCAACCTCATTGGTTATGACTTCACCGAGTCACGCCGTCCGGTTACCACTGGACCATCGACGCCCGGTACCGGCACACCAAACCCGGGTACGCCTACCGTGTCAACAACTCCAGTTGCCAGCACACCGGCACCTTCAACCCCGCAGGCTCCAACATCGGCTCCTGCTCCGACCGTGACGACCCCTCCAACGACCGCTACTCCAGCGGTGACATCGACGAATACCAACGGAGTTGTTAACGGAACCGTGTTCCACGACAAAAACCGTAACGGTGTCCGTGACTCGAACGAGCCGCCAATTGCTGGTGTGGTCGTTCGACTGACGGATTCCTCCGGTCGAGTCATCGAAACCACCAGCGACGCTAACGGACGTTACGAGTTCACCAACGTGCCCGACGGACCGATCACCATCGAGGTCCTGACCAAGCAAACCCCAACCAGTGGAACGAAGGTGTCGTCGTCGACGCACTCCAAGGTCACGACGTTGGACATCGGTTACGCAACCGCCATTGTCCAAGGCGAACAGGTCGGCAACCTCGCGTTGACCGGTGGTTCTGCAGGATTGCTGTTCCCATCAATCGGTTTGATCCTGATGGGATTGGCGCTGGCGTTCTCCGCTCGCCGACGTACTCAGCAGGGTTGAGCCGCTCGCACCGGCTTGTGCCGGTCTTCAGTAAGTAACAAACTTCACGAGTAACAAGATGTCCGGGAGCATTGCTCTCGGACATCTTCATGTTCAAACCGGCCTAGCGTTTCGAAGTAACCCGTTTGGCTGGAGCCTTTTTGGCCGCAGTCTTTTTGGCCGCAGTCTTTTTCGTTGCAGTCTTTTTCACGGTGGTCTTTTTTTCGGCGGTCTTCTTGACGGCCCTTTCCGGTTCAGTGATCTTTGTCGGTGTGGTCTGCGGCGCCGTCGAATCCTTCTCACCATTGATCCACGCAGCGAATCGAGAACCCATGCGGTTGATTGACTCGCCTGCATCGGTGAAGATCTCTTTGAACCGTTCGCTGTAGTGCTGCACCGCTTCACCAGTTGCCTCAACAACGGGTGGGCTCTGATCTCGCCGGTAATACTCACCAGATACTATGCGTGCATACTCTTCAGATTGTGACCAGCGAATGATCTCGGCGGCTCGACGGACCGGGAACGAGTGTGTTTGCTGCAGTTCAGCCACAAAACGACGAAGACGGTCGGGCCCGTCTTCCCAGGCTTCAACCGTGCGCACCTGTTCGCGATATGCCTCAATGGACAACATCGATGAAGGAAGCCCGGCCGAGAGCACCATCATCGTGCGGACCACCGCATCGACGTCCTGCGTGGCCAACAATGCTGCCCGGTCGCACGTCAATTCCGATGTTCGGAACCACTCCAACAGCGCAAGTCGAATGGCGGTCACGGGAATGCCTGACATCGGGATGATCCCCGTCATGGAGCCAATCCGCAACAAGATATCGAGGGCCGTCCGCAAGGTGGCATGCCCCGACAACACGTGGCCAGCCTCATGGGCCAACACCACCTGAATCTCGCCCGGATTCAGAACCTCCACTGCTCGGCTACTCATCACCACGTACGGATGTTGTGCCCCAATCGCCATTGCCTGCACCGAAGCCATGGGGCAGACGTATAGTCGGGTTTCTTGCTGCGGTAGATCGAGCCGATGCTTCACTTCTTCCCATGACTGCGATAACGCCGTCAACTGCTGGGGTCCCGTCAACAACGATGCCGAAAGATATGTTTGGCGAATGGCGCGCTCATAACCAAACTCGATCAATTGTTTAACCACACGCTCCAGGCCCGGGATCGAACGCAACGCCGATGCCGCCGCTCGATCTGCTGGATGTTCGTATGCCGCCGGTGACAAATTCGGATAATGTATGCCCATCGGGCCACCGTAACGTTTGTGGAGCGTAACTGTTCCACCAACCGTGCAGAGCTACCTGAAAGGACTTAGCGGTCGTCAAACTGCTGCTGGGCAGGATGCAACATTCGTACTTCTGATGCACGACGAAACGCCGTCTCTGCTTTGGCGATCACTTCACGCACTGGCACACCAGTTTTTGCAGCAACTGCTGCAGCGTCATCAAACTCTGCCTTGGCCCGGCCGGGGCCAACCTTGATACGAACCGGGTAGCCCTCGATGTCAACCTCAGCAAAGGTGCGGTCGGCTTGCCAGCGATCAACCGAAGAACTACGTACACCTAGCGATCCGGTTTCGGCCATCAAAATGACACCGAGGTTTTCAGCCATGGCGGGGTTGCACAGCGCTGACACCACATGCATCGGCCGCCCTCGCTTACCGGTGCCCGACAGGATCCAGGCGTCGATTGCGCCAGCCTCGATGAGACGCTCGACGGTGTAACCCAGAACTTCTCCGGTGGCATCTTCGACGTTGGTCTCGATGATGGTGAGGCGGCGGCCACGACGGTCAACCGATGACCGGTCACCAATCGACACTTGCACCACATTGGGCATCCCGTCAAACGACTTCATTCCGGCGCCGTATCCAACCGACTCGGTCACCATCGACGGCATTGCACCAAACCGCATACTCAGCGCGCTGATGAATGCAGCTCCGGTGGGAGTAGTGAGATGCTCAGCCAGGTCTCGCCCAGTCACCGGAACGTTGCGAGCGGCCAACACCGCCATCACGAGGGGCGCGGGGGTCGCTTCGAGGAGACCGGTGTCAGTGGTGACGATGCCCGCGCCAACCGCAAGTGGGGACGATTCGATCTCGTCAATACCTAACACTTCAAGCGCTGCACATGCCGCCACGATGGTGACGATTGATCGCAGGTCGCAGGTTTCCTGAAACGTCAATTGATTGCCTTTGGCGAGATGACTTTGCGCTTCGGCAAACACCGCAAACACCTTCATCGCTCGTTCTCGCATACGGTCCGGAAAACGAGCCTCTTCGACCAATCCCACAATATGGGTGTACGTACGAACTACCGACGTGTCATCAGCGGTGAAGATCAGTGCGTTAGTGGCGCCAAGCCCAGCGCGCTGCACCGGTTCGAGCGACAGGTCCCAACCCTGGACAGGAAGTTGATCGACCAGATCTTCGATGTGGTTGGGGTCCGCGCCAGCATCGATCAATGACGCCAGCACCATGTCGGCGCTGATGCCAGAGAAACAGTTGAACCACGCAAGACGACTCACAGTAAGACCAGTTTCTAATACTTATTCGACAACGACGAGTGGAGTTCGGGGTGACCACGGAATAGTTGCGACCCGACGTACCCCGGCTGAACCAAGCGGAATGCGGTCAGCATCGGTGGAAACCAACAGCGTTCTGCCCGATGGACCCCGTAACACCTCGTCGAAGCGAGGGTTGGTGGTGATCGGCAATCGGCCGGCAACCTCTGCCTCAACCACCCAGACGGTGCGGAGAAGCGCGTCGGCCCGGGCTGGCTCGCCGAATCGATCGGTAGTACCCAATACCAAGAAACGAGTGAGTGCACCCGCCAGGTTGCCAACACTGGACCGTGCGGTCTGCAGTCCCAACTCATGGTTCATCCCGGTCGCTGCCAACGCAATTCCGTCGCGATGTTCAGCCACCAATCGGCACGCATCGGCCGTTGAATTGCACTCCACCTGTTGCAAGCGATGGGCGGCGATGAACTGGGAACACTGACGAAATCCCTGAGGGTGGCTGTAGACACGGCCGCCTTCCACCAGGTCGTGTCCGGGGGCAACATACGCATCGAATCGCACAGGGACATCGACCACGCCGCCCGCGGTGATGGTGGGAGCGGCTGTCGCCAGCACTCCTGCCGCCAGATCAACCAACCCACTGGACGAGTTGGTAATCGGCAGGACGGCAAGGTCGACCTCGCCTGTTGCTACGGCATCAGTGAGTGCCACAAAATCTGGGTACTCCAGCCGCTCTGCGTCGGGCACGCCGATGAGCCTGGCGAGTTGTCGGGCCGCCACGTCAGAAAACGTTCCAGCAGGGCCGAGGAATCCAATGCGTTGTGCGCTTACGATTAGCGGCAAGACAGCGCCGTCCGGCCAGATGAATGTTTCGTCGATCCTGGTTTGGATTCCCCGCTCGACTGCGCTGAGGTCACGATCGAGGCGCGTCTCGTAACGAATTACACACTCGCGCTGACCAATGCGTACTTCTTCCGTGACGAGCTCGGCGCCCACCACATACGGTGCCCCAGCCACAACATGCACCGCAGAGGCGCCACCGATGGACTCGGGGATCAGTACCTTGCAGCCGCGGGTGACCGTTGCCAACCACGAGTCCAACGCGCTGTCGAGTTCCGATGGAGAAAGAACGTCAACACGGCCAAGGCGAAACTCAGTTTGTTTCGGACGACCGGTGATACCAAGCCGTTTCGCATTTTCGATGGTGACGTCGTCGAGCAGCAGCGCGGCGCGCCCTGGTGTGCCAACAAGCAAATTGTCGAGTGTGAATGACGTTGGCGTAGTTGCGATGATGCGACCTACTTGCAACCGATCGCTTCCAGCAGTACGTATACCTACTAGTTCACCTGCACGACGATGGTCAGCCACGCGGGCCCGAGACGATTGAACAGCTGTGGTTGCCAACGTCCCTGCTTGGGCGATCTTGGCAAACAGCCCACCACTAAAGGGTTCGCGAAGCGACACCAAATGATCGTTCAGTGCGGACTCGCCGTGCTGGCGTGCTGCATCGAGACGATCGACAGCATCGGCCAGCGAACGAGCCTGATCCTGTGAACCAAGAGCCAACTGAATCGATGCGGTGGTCGCATCTTGACCGGGTTGCAACACTCGCACTGCCAAGGCGGTCAACAGCTCAAACACCGGGGTTCGGTTGGCCCACAGGTCATGTTCGAGGTCGAGCCCGCTGTTGCCAACAACGTCAGCAAATGCCAGCAACGCCTGATGGGTGGCGCTTTGCACAACGGCCATGATGTCGTCGTGGCGGCCCTTGATGGCGAGCGCGTTGTCGTCGAACGA
>JANMEI010000385.1:0-7630 GCA_031376865.1 Acidimicrobiia bacterium
TCCAGCGAGAACATGCTCAACCTCGACGCGTTTCCCAGCTTGCGGAAACTCCAATCAGATGTGATGGGGATGGTCGCTCCGCTTCTCGGCGGCAACGAACAAACCGTAGGGGTGTTTACGAGTGGCGGCACCGAGAGTATCTTGACGGCCGTTCATGGTGCACGAAACTGGGGCCGAGCACATGGCATCACGACGCCCAACATGGTGCTCCCTTCCACAGCCCACGCTGCGTTTTCAAAGGCGGCCGCCTACTTCGATGTGGAAGCAATTCGTGTTCCGGTCACCAACGACTATCGAGCCGATCCGGTTGCTATGGAAGCTGCCATCACTGACAACACCATCTTGATCGTCGCGTCGGCTCCGGCGTATCCGCAAGGTGTGATCGATCCCATCGAAGCGGTTGGTGACGTCGCTCATGCACGCGGGTTGTTGTTTCATGTTGATGCGTGCATGGGGTTCACGTTGCCGTGGCTCTCGCAGCTTGGTGAGGTAACCGTCCCGTGGAACTTCGAAGTTGCCGGGGTCACTTCCATGAGTTGCGACCTTCACAAGTTTGGCTATACCGCCAAAGGGGCAAGTGTTTTGTTGCATCGCGATAAGGCGATTCGTAAGCATCAGTTCTTTGTGACTGCCGATTGGCTGGGCGGCCTGTATGGCTCACCGGCGATCCTTGGCACTCGATCGGGTGGTGGTTTGGCCTCGGCGTGGGCCGTCATGCATCATCTGGGTGCTGACGGTTATCGACGGTTGGCGAGCGATGCGTTTGCTGCGCGACAAACGATTCAAACCGGGATTGAGCACATCGACGGTTTGAGTATCCGAGGAAAGCCGGAGGCGACGTTGTTGGCCTTTGGCGCCACCGATCCAGCAGCGCTCGACATCTATGCGGTGGCAGATCTGATGTGGGCGCGTCATGGGTGGTTTATGGACCGCCAAACCCCACCGGATTCGTTGCACTGCACCATCAACGCTGTTCATCGAACCACAGCGCAGGAGTTCCTCGTCGACCTTGGCAACATCGTCACCGAGTTACTGGGCAACACCAACGTGACAGGTGATCGCAGCAAGGCGTACGGCACCGTCGAGTAGCGACTGGGAGTAGCGGCCCAGAGCAACGAGTTAGCGTTTCACTAACCGGGCGATTGGCCCCTCGAACGACAACAACCACGGCTCCCCGTCGGGGCCTTCACCAAAGGCGGTTGGATACGTCAAGTTGACACCCAGTGAGGTTGCTCGCCATTTGTTTCGGGGGTCAAGCGCCATCACTTCACCGCTGCAGACATCAGCAAACAGGTACCAACCAACTAACGCAGGCAACAACTTGCCGCGGTAGACGTATCCGCCCGCAACCGCACAGCGACGATCGGCGTGGGGATAGTCAAATACCGGTTCGACTGAGCCGGGCGGTCGCGCACCTTTGTATGACGACTTACCTTCGCGGTTTCGCCAACCAAAGTTCTGCCCGCCGACCCCCTTGGGGATTCGGTTGATTTCCTCGACGCTATTTTGTCCGACATCAGGCACCCACACGTCGCCCGTTGGCGCATCAATCGAGATACGCCACGGATTGCGCAGGCCATAGGCAAAGATTTCGGGGCGAGGCGGTTTTTGGTTTCCACTGAGTTTCGGTTTGCCCGGCGTGACGGCAAACGGGTTGTCGGTTGGGATTCCGTATGGTTTTCCGCCCGTCGCTGCCGGATTGATTCGCAGGACTTTCCCGAGCAGCACGTCGGTGCGTTGCCCATTGTTTTGCGGATCGCCCGATCCGCCGCCATCGCCAATGCCAATGAGAAGCGCACCTGTTTTGTCGAACACCAGCGTTCCGGCGTTGTGCTCATTGAACGGTTTCGCAATTCGTAACAACACCCGCTGAGTTGCCCCGTTGATGGAAATTGGCTGCCCAGCAGAAGGCTCGTTCGTGATGAACTCCGAGACAACCACATTGCCCTTGGCGTCCGTGTAGTCCACGTACACCTTGGTGTTGTCGGTGGGATGAAACACCAATCCGAGCAGCCCTTGCTCGTTAGTGGTGGAGACGACCGAGCTGAGATCCAATACTGCGGGGCCAACCTTTCCGTTGAAAAGTGGTCGTACTCGCCCGGTTTTCTCGGCAATGTAGATCGACTTGTCGGCAGGTCGTACCGCCAACACCGTGGGTTGTTCTGCTTTTCCACTTGCGATCAGTTTGTATGCGCCGGGCGCAGCGGGCAGTGTTGACCCTGTCGTCGGAAGACTTGGCGCAGTACGACCTTTGCCGGTTGGCACCGTCGACTCGGGAAGCGTGGTGTCTGCTGCTTTCTTGGTAGAGGTAGCGGCGGTGGAAGTAGCGGCGGCGGAAGTTGAAGCAGCGGCTCTCGTGGTTTCTGGTCTGGTGGTTTCCGGTCTGGTGTTTTCTGGAACCCGGGTGTCGGTTGACGCCCCTACTTGTGCAGTGAGTACGAGTCCGGTGACACAGAGAAAAACCGCGCTCGTAGTTACTGCCTTGGCAGCGCTGGAGAAGTGCATCTCACTGACGCTACCTTCTCCCACCCACCAAGGAGTCTCAGTCGGAGACGACGTCAGCGGGAATCTGAATAGGTCAGCGCGCCGTTAATGAAGCGACGAGTGAGCTCTTCGGCAGTCACTGGACGTTCGAACAGGTGACCCTGCATTCGAGTACAACCAAGCGCGGCAAGTGCTTGTGCCTGTTCGCGACGCTCGACGCCAACCGCGCTTGTTTGCACACCAAACGACTGGCTGACTTGTAATGCCAACTTAGTAATTTCGATATCGACATCGCCGGCAGCGCGGGCTGGGTCTAACACGGCGACCAGGGTTCGATCCAACTTAATCTCGTCGATCTGCAGACGACGAAGCGCTCGAATGGATGTAGAACCCAGTCCAAATCGATCGATCGCGACGCGTACGCCCGCTCGTCGTAGTTCTTCGATCTGGCTGATTTCAGTTGGTGACAAATCCGGTACGGCTGGCTCGGGGACTTCGACGGTGAGCAGCTTCGGGGCGAGCCCGGTTGCCGACAACGTCGAAAGAATGGCCTCACCAAACCCTGCGAGGGCGAGATTTCCGGGCGTCACGTTGACGGCCAAACCAAGTGGTTCAGTGAGGCGTTCGTTCCAAGTGGCAACTTGGCGACACGCTTGCGCAAGTACCCAATCGTCAACCGAGTGCATCAGATCTGCACGTTCGCATGCAGCAAGGAAGTCATCGGCATCGAGCACGCCTAGCTCGGGATGATCCCAACGAATGAGCGCCTCGACCCGATCACACTTGCCGGTGCGCACATCAACAATGGGGGAGTACGACACGCTGAACGCACCTGATGCAAACGCCGCCCGCACGTTGCCCGGCGTGATCTGGTCAGCGGTGACGATGCTCTTGTCGCCCCGGTCTGGCCCGAGTGCATTGCCTGCAGCACCACCAAACAGTTGCCATCGACCTCGACCCGACCGTTTCGCAGCAAGGAGGGCCGAGTCCGCGTTCGATAACAGCTCGTCGACATCTGCAGTTGGTGTGGTAGCAACTGCGATGCCGACACCGGTAGAGATGCGCACCAGTTGACCGTCGATGTCGATCGGGTTTTCGAGCGAGGTGATGATTCGTTGGGCGGTGGCGGTGGCATCGGCAACGCTGGTGAGGTCGGGCATCAAGATGGCAAATTCGTCACCGCCGACGCGGGCGACAACGTCTTCTCTACGGGTCACTTTTGTGAGTCGTTCCGACACCGTAACGATGGCTTGATCGCCGGCTGGATGACCGAGGGTGTCGTTCACGTTTTTGAACCCGGTGAGGTCCAAATACAGCAACCCAATCGTGCCGGGATGGCGCACGAGCCGCGCCAGGCTGCGGTTGATGTACTCGCGCAGGGTGGAGCGGTTGGCCAAGTTGGTGAGCGGATCGGAGCGAGCCTGATGTGAGAGCTCTGCTTCGGTCCGTTTCATCATGGACACATCGGTGGCAAGCCCCTCAACGCCAATAATCCGCGCCCCGTCGGTGACCGGATGTACTCGCACCAGTTGCCACACCACGGTGCCATCGCGGGTCACCGTACGAAGCAGGATCTGCTGATTGTAAGCACCTATATCTTCGCCGAGATTGGTGAGTAAGTGCCGATCTTCTGGGTGAATGATTCGACGGGCGAGGCCAGGGTCGGCCATAAACTCTTCGGGTGAATAGCCCAATACGTTTCGAACGCCCGCGCTGACATACTCGGTTCCTGCTCCAAACCGATGTCGAAACACCACGTCGCCACCAACGGAGGCCAGGTGATTGAACAATGACTCGCTGATTGCCGTGCCCGAGTCTCCGGTGCGAACCGGGCTCGTTTGCGCGCTGATGAGTTCGTCTCGCAAGTCTTGGGCTGCGAACGCGGTTTCAATACGTTCGCATACGGCATCGAGGACGATTCGGTCATCAGTCGAGAACATTGGCAGAGGTGCGTCTCGCACGACTCCGACGACCGCGGCCACCCGGCCCCGGTGATGAATGGGCACGACCCGAGCGAACGATCGAACATTGGGATCGTCGCTGGTTGCTGCCAGCCCGAGTTCAATTGCCTGACCGAACGACAAGACATCGGCCACCGGGCCCGTAACGGGCTGCCACGCGCCGGGGGTTTCGGCGGGTACACGCGACGTGGTCCATGGTTCACCCGCTCCGGAAGGCGTACGCATCCGGGCGCCGTCGGCTGAAATCAGCCACACCGCGCAACGCGTCGAAAACTCGTGTTGGAGAGATCGCTCGACCGTGGCCAGCAGCCCGGCGACGGGGAGCGGTCCTTTGCGCAACGCTGCCATCAACGACCCAAGCGCAGACAGCGGCGAACCAGTGCTGGCTTTGTCCTGCGTCGAGTTGCCGGCGACGAACTGGTCGGCCGGTGGAGATGAATCGGTCATGTGGTGGGCTCGAACGAGGGCAATCTTGCTGAAGCACCGCTCGGGAGTGAGCGAGACGTCAGTAAGCAGCGTATGCCATCGCACGCATCGCAATCACGCACAGTGGTCAGATTTGGTGAAAATCCTCAGAACTATTGAAGTTTTTCAGCGAAAGCAGCCATAGCTGCGCAACGAGCCCGGCGTTGATCCGCCGTTTGGGGTTAGCGCAGGCCCAGTTTGCGGGTGCAGGCTGGCCATGGGCCCCAGCCGGAACTGGCCTGAAGACGCTTAGCAGCCTCGTCCTGCACTGCCGGTGCGGCTCGGTGGGGAAGTCCCGAGTAGCCCAGTTTTCGCCAGGTCCCTGCTGCGAACTGATACGCCCCGTAGTACCCGTTACCTGTGTTGATGTCGTATCGATTGTTCGATTCGCATTTGCGCAGAGCCAGCCATGTTTCCTCGGATATGGCTTTGGGTACCTCGTCGGGCGGCAAGATCGTGGTGATCGTGGCGTCGACGCCCTTGGCTGGCGGTTCGGTGGCAGAAGGTTTGCCCACCTTGATAACCCCGGTGTTGTCAGGGGATTGGCTCGCCGAAGCCACCGTGGTCGGTGTTGCAGTAGCTATCACCGCGGTGCTTGGTGGTTTGGTCGTTTTGCGCTTGCGGGTAGTGGTGGCTCTGGTGGCCTTTGGTGGTTTCGTCGTCGCTCCTGCCGGAATGGAGATCTGCAACAGCGTGGTGCTGGAAACCGCAGGGTCGATCACCGGATTGCCATTTTCGTCAACGATCTGGGACGAAGTCGACGGAGCGGATTGTGCAGAGCTCGGGCTGGGGGACCCGATGCTGGCGAAGGTGACGACAACCAGAAGGGTCGACACACCAGCACGGATACGCAACGAATGGGGAACATTCATCCTTCCATTATCGGTCAACGATGAGCGGACCTAAACCGAGGATGAATTTCTGCTCATGCGACCGGAGTAAATACTCAACGATGAACCACGCAAAGTGATAATGAGCACCACCTCAGGACAGCACCAAAGATCATTGCTAAGTTGCCCGTCTATCGCGGCTCGGACGGATGAGCGGCGTCACTACATCTCGACGTCAAAGGAATCCTCACAATGGCTAAGCAAGGTCTCATCCAAGAATTTAAAGAGTTTTTGACTACCGGCGATCTCATGAGCGTGGCAGTCGCCTTCGTCATGGGTGCCGCCACCAAAGCTGTCATCGATTCGTTCGTTGCCAACATCTTCGGCGGCATCTTGTCGATCTTCCTGCCCGATTCAGTCTCCAGCCTGGGCGGCCTGACCGCCGGTCCCCTCAAGACGTTGCTGAAGGACCCAGACAAGCCGGCCACAGGTGACAACGTCCTGGGCACCGGTCGCCCATTGAAGTACGGCCAGTTCATCCAAGACATCATCAACTTCGTCATCTTGGCATTCGTGGTCTTCATGATCGTCAAGGCCTACAAGAAGGTCGTCAAGAAGAACCTCGCATCAGAAGGCCCTGGGACCAACGACATCCTCGGCGAAATTCGCGACCTGCTGAAGTCCGGCCGCTGATTCTGTCGTCTTCAGAAATCCCGACCTCATAGTCGGGTTGCAACGAAAGCCCCGGTTTTGCCGGGGTTTTTTCGCGCCCGCAAGCGAAACGTATGCGTGCGGACTACGGCGCGGCCGCTTCGGTAGCCTCGGCTGCCTCAGCTGTCATCGCCCAACTGAACGTCCGCAGCAATAACGTTGCTGCGGGGCGAACTGCCAGACGATCGCTCACCGGAAGGATTGGCATCCGCAACTGCAAACGTACCCAGGCCGGAAGACTGTTCAAAGCAGCGGCGGCGATGACAGCATATGGAGCCCTCGTAACGGCGCTGACGCGCACCGAAAGCAACCACTTCACCGTCTCGCGAGCCTCGGGTGTTGCCCACAGTTGGCCCTCGCTGCGAAGGGTCGCAAAGTAGTCCTTCAACTCGTCACGAGTTTCGGGTGCTCGCCCGGCGCCAAGCTTGTCGGCCAAAAACGCCATCTCACGCAAGTACCGATTGGTGTCGTCGAGCGACAGTCGTTCTTTGCCGTACCGACGGTAGGCCGTCAAAAACGAGTCAACCATACCCATATGCACCCATAGCTTGAGGTGAGCGTCGTTGGCGTCGTAACTTCGGCCGTCAGCCGCAGTTCCGTGAACGGGTCGATGGGCTCGGTTGACCATCCGAATTGCCGCTTCGGCTTCAGTCGTGGTGCCAAACGTGACCGCGCCCACATATGCCCCGGTGCGCCACAGTCGGCCAAGTGGATCGGCTTTGTAATTGGAGTGCTGCGCCACCCCCGTCATGGTGCGAGGCTCCATCGTCTGCAACATCAGCGACCGCACCCCGCCCAGCAGCAACGACGTGTCTTGGTGCAGCCGCCAGGTGACACTGTCTGGCCCAAACCACCCGGTGTCTCCCGAAGTGGGCGGAGTCCGATTTCGGGCACCATCGGCGTCGCCTGCCAACGTCTGGATCAGTTGCCCTTGTAATCGCCGCCGCACGTCAGCCACCAGCGGATCAAACGGGCCGAGGCCGATTGGCAAACCAGTTGCAGTGGACACGATCTCTACCGTACCGCTGGAAGCGCCATATACGGTAGCCCCGTAGGATCGAATCGTCAGCGAGACTAGGACAATGGCTGCACAAGAACCCCTTACCCACGCGACGTCGGTGGCAGATCTGCGGGAGGACTACCGAAGCGCAACCTTTGACGTGGCCGATGCGGATGCTG